>JAUYKQ010000010.1 GCA_030699905.1 bacterium | reverse complement strand
TCAATCCAGCTTACTTTTCCTGAATTTTCGGGGAATGAAAGCGCGCCGAGTTCCAATGAATCTACGGATGTTATTCCCGAATACCAGTCGTAGTTTAATCCTCCGTTTCCGACACTCAACCCTCCCGCAAAAGTAGAAGTGGCAATAGTTGAAGTGGCATGGAAATACTCGGCGACAACAGGGCCGACGACGGAAAGTTTGGCGTAGGGGGTAGTAGTGCCCACACCGAGGTTTGTGCCATCAAAAACAAAATTGGAATTTGATGTCAGAGTATCGGCCGAGCTGGTGTAAAGGAGAGTGTTCGTCCCCCCAAATGTCGTAAGTCCCGTTCCTCCTTTAGCCACGGAGAGTGTTCCTGAGATGGTGGAGAGTGTGGTGGTGGCGACCCAAGCGGGTACTCCGTTTGACACGCCGAGAACGAAGCCACCTGTGCCGATGCCGAGTTTGGACAGAGAGTTGGAAGAGTCGGAATACAGAATGTCGCCTTCTGTGTAGGAAGATTGTCCCGTGCCTCCGGAGGTCTCCGCGAGAGCCGAGGCCAAAGTAAGTACGCCGGCTGAATTGAATGTTGAAGTGGCTGTGGCGCCAAAGTATGCAGTGTCAAAGACAGAAAGACGGGTGGTGGACGCTTGAGAGAAGATTTGGAGAGCAGACCATGTGTTGGCGTTTGTGAGGTTCAAAGACGCGACGACGTCGCCTGTTGTCGGGTCAATGGTGAGAGTGCCGTCGGAATTGGAGACGGATGAGATATCGCCTCCTCCTCCACTGCCTGAAATACAAGTACCATTTATCGCGAAACATCCCGAAGCGAGGTTTATGCCTCCTGTGGAGTTCCAAGTTGAAGTGGCTGTGGTGAAGTTGATGCCTGAAGTGTCTCCGACTGAAAGAAGAGAGCCGGGGGTGGTGGTGGCGATGCCGACAAATCCCGAACTCCAGTCGTACACAAACCCGCTTGTATTTATCGTAAATCCTCCCGCGAAAGTAGAAGTCGCCGTGGAAGATGTGGCGGTGAAATAGCTACCGATGATGTTGTTGCCGAGAATGTCTCCCGCTACAGAAAGTTTTTGGCCGGGGGTGGTGGTGCCAAGGCCTAATAACCCATTGGTATTGTCCCAGAACAGATTGGCGGATGTCTCGGATACTTCCGTTCCCGTTCCTGCGTAATATGCCAGCCGTCCTGATGTTCCGGAATTTACGGTGCCGGAGCCACTTCCTCCACTGCCTGAGATACAAGTCCCATCAATGGCGAAACATCCTCCTTCTATATCTATTCCGGCCACCAAAGTGGAAGTGGCCGTGCCGGTTACCGTGAGTGCCCCACCGACAGAAATATTACCGGTAAAAGTACCTGTTGAACCTGTAATAGTAGCACCCCTTATCGTGGGCGTTTCCAAATCCAAATCCTTCAGATGTTCTATGCGTCCCATCGTGCCGACTGTGTTGTACACGTTGTTTATATAAGTAGCGTTGCCGGAGGTAGACGTTTGGGCTTTAGATATATCAATTGAAATTGTCGCCAATCTATCTTCTATTTCTTTTATGACGCTGTTAAACTTGTCCACCGTGATACCGCTGTAAGTGACGTTCTCTGTAACCTGACGGATAATGGTCTGCGGTTTTTCTACTACAGTCACGGACGAAGATGTTGTTTGATTTTTTGAATTTGTGGCAACTTTGACTTTATCATCGGCGTCTTTTTTCGCCTGTTCATTTTCAGAAGGACTTTCGGAAGCGAAGATTTTTTCTTCCTCCTCGCTCTCTTTTTGTTGGCCACCGAAAAGTCCTGCCACAAAATCACGTACTGTGCCGAAAAATCCGCGAAGTCCTCCGGTAGCGGAAGAGGCCGTAGAAGATAAAGAAGACCTCGCCATCGTTTTGGCTTGGTTCAAAAAAGAATGCCGGGCATTGTAAATTCCCCGATAGGCGTTTTCAAACGAAGAGACGACCGATTCAGAGGCCGAAGACACGAAACGTAAATAAGAGGATGAAGCATTTTTAGAAATTGTCCATGTTGTCAACAAAGCGACGCGACCGGTTTTTTCAAAAGCCAATTTCGGGTTATCGTAAATTTCCGACACCGACTCGGAAAGTTCATCGTATTTATCAAGCGAATATACAGCGCTCGTCATAAGACCTGTTTCAAAATACAAAGGAACGCGAGAAGCGAATACGTAGGTCTCTTTTACTATCCTCTCCGTCGCGACAAAAGAAAAATCATAAAAAGAAGATGCTCGGTCTGCTCCATTTTTCACCACAGCCAAAATATATTCAGTTTTTTCCTTCAAATAATTCCCTGCCACGAAAGGAATGACTATCAATACAACCGCCATAGCAAAGGCAGAGGTCTTTTTGAATAAATCTCTATAAACAAAATTTCCGGAACGGGAAATAGGAGCTTTTTTGGCGTCGGAAAACTTACCACTGAATTTTTTAAACTCAAACGTTGGAGGTATGACACCCCAGACCGCGGGGTTCGTTTGCTTTCCAATAACCGGCAAGAGCGGACGCTCGTCTTTGGAGTATTTATAGACCCTACTTTTTTCATCTTCCACCCTATCGTTATTTCGGGCGTTATCTCGGGTATCCGAGATAGCGTCCGAGATATCTTTAAATACAAGGGGCTTATGGGACTCGCCCGAAAGGACATTCGTATGATATTTGGCATCATCATGTTTGGCGGAAAAAATCTCTTGAGCAAATTCGTCTTTTTGGCGCGACTCGCCTCCTTCGCCACCCGCCCCCTCTCGTATACCCGAAGCATTTTTCAACCCTCCGGACTCATCAGGAATGGACTCCCCACGAACTTCAGCGTCATGTGTGCCTGCGAAAATTTTTCCGACGGAATGATGTTTTTCATGTGAGTCGTTTTCATTTTTGTGAGCGAGAATTGAACTCTCGGAAACGTACCCAACACGTCCGACTCTCCTGCCCTCCACTTTTGCTTGACGGCAAAGTTGCCCAACGTAGTCGGAAGTATACTTAACAAGTCGCGCGGCTTCGCGTGATGACAGGAATTTTTTGTTGTCAAAAATTATTTCCGACTGCATTTTTTTATTTCAAATTCGTAAACTAATTTTATAATTTTATTCGCGTCAAAGTAAAGAGAAACTGTGGAAAAATAACAACTTCTCGGACAAGCGAGAACCATAAACAATTTCTAAAAAGTTCTCCAAATTTTTGTAAAAACGTAATGCCTAAAAAATTTTATTCCCATTCCCAAACCAAGAAAAAAGTTGTCAAATATTAAAAATGTAAAAAAGGAGAAAATGTAGGTTTAGATGAATATTTTTTATAAAGATTAATAGAGGTCTATAGAGTTAATATTAATATATATTCCTGTTTATCAATGTTTAGTAGTATAAAATGGCCAAGTTGCAACCCAAATATTTTTGAATGTCCTTCTCACTTTACAGACACGCGACAACAGATATTTGCCTAAACTGTATTTACGTTGCCTAAATTTGTTGTAACGGCAATTTTTAATTTAAGCGCCAGTGGCTTAACATAGTTTGACATAACTTCTTTATTGTTTTTGAACTTTTTTACGATGATTTTTAGCTCATGATTTGCATTTTACAGTCGCCTTATTATTTTTTTGTTTTTAAGATTTTAGAAATTTTTTTTCAGCAGTGCGGAAAACTTTGACTTATTTTTCAGAGAAGCACAGCAAGGTTGCCAAAAAAAATAAAGCAAATTTATTTTTTTGCGTAACGCTTACATATGCAGATACTTTGTCGCAAATATGACTTTGGGTTATTTTAGTGTTCGTCCGAAATGCAGACCAAGTCATAATTTTCTGTTTCAACAATCAAGAAGCTAAAGCGAGTAATGTCCATGCCCGAAAAATACTTTTGACTTCCCGAGTTATAGAAAGCCCCGTTAGAAACGAAGTTTCTAACGGGACGAAGGGGAGGGATTTTTAATTCCTCCGTCATATAAGAATAGCAGAAAAAATTTTCAATTTTGCAATTTTCGATCAAATCCCGAAATTTTCAATGCATCAAATTCGTAAGCAGTATTCGTCCCTCTTTGCTTGTTTGTTTGAAAATTGATTTATTGAAAATTGATTGAAAATTGAAAATTGAAAATTCTTCCCCCCCTTTTTTTTCCGCAAATCCTCCATCATCAGAATCCCTCAATTTCACTCGAGATAAATGACCACCATCCTTTAGCGCAAATCCCCCAAGGCAACCCCCTTTACGAAAGGGGGAATAGGAGGAATAAGATTTAAGAAAGGAAAAATCAGAAAAAAGAGAGAACTACGTGTGTCCTCACATACACTAATTAGTGTATGTGAGGACATTAAAGAATTATTTACATTCCATCAATGGAACGCGAGTATTTCCCTGCCGGAGAAAAATTTAGGCAGACCTACCTAAGTCCGTTTATCTTATCCTGATACTCCCCCGCTTTGGAAGGCGCGAGTTTTTTAAGTTCTTGAAGTTGGGCTACGGCTTCGGCTTTTCTACCGGTTTCGGCATAGGCATCGGCAAGCATTTCACGATAGTCAATCAGTGAAGGGTTGGCCTCAAGCGCTTCTTCTAAAAGTTCAATGGCCTTGGAGAAGCTCTTCACCGCATAATAGGTCTGCGCGAGACGAATGTCTGAAACAAAGACGGTGCCTGTCTTTGCGTCTTCTTCCCTCATTTGAGAGACGAGACGATCGGCCAGTTGCGTTTTACCAGCGTAAACGGCTCCGACGGCGTAGACGACTTGCGACTCGCGTGAAGACGTCGCCAGATTGTATGCCAATTCAAAAGAAGAAAGGGATTTTTCAGTCCTACCGAGAATGAGTTCCGCCACACCCCTTTGAATGAGAAGCGACTGTTTGTTTGGCGAGAGTTCCACGGCTCTTGAGAAGGCCTGAAGCGCCCTGCCCGCCTGTCCCAAGTTCTGATGAAAGTATCCTTTAAACATCCACAGACGGGGGTCGTTAGGATTTCCCTCTATTTCCTTGTCCAAAAGTTTTTCCGTGAAATCCAAAAAATCACTTCTTCCTTTCGAATCAGAGTAACCTGCTATTTGAGCGGCCAAAGACATGGTCTGTTCAACCACTTCCTGCCTGCCTGTAGTGTCAAACGAATAGGCCTTCTCAAGAAGAGCGATGTTTTTATCCACCCCCCCCTGCTGCGGTCTAGTGGCCTTTACGAGAGTACCCGAAGCCAAAGCTCCCTTTGCCACAAAAAACCAGAAACTTAAAACGAAAATAGCGACAACAGTCGCGAAAGAAAAGGCAAAGCGCCTTCTTGCCACCTCCCAAAACTTGTCCAAATAACTTTTCTCTTCGCCATAAACTGAATGCAAATAAGCCAAAACAGAAAAAAACATTATGTAGCTTAAAAGGTTGTCAAAAACAAAAATACTTTGAAAAGCGTAGGCGCCAAAAAGTCCCGTCATTATCGCCGCTTCCGTATGGTCAAACGTTTTCTCTCGTCTCGGCGAAAAAAACGAAACGAATTTGGCCCAAAACCCCGTAACGTCTGTCTTGTGCCTATCCCATAAATAATAGAGGGCAAAAAAGAAAAGCGACAAATATGAAAAGAGTCCCAAAATCCCACCGGCTATAAGCCAATCAAGAAAAGTGTTATGAGCGCGGTCAAACCACTGCTCCTGATTATAAAGAGTCGGGTCGTAGTATTTGTTGAAGACATGATTGAAACTTTCCTGACCCCAGCCCAGAACCGGCCGTTCTTTCGCTCCTTTTAAAGCTATTTCCCATATGGTAAATCTGGTACTTCCCTCTTTGAGGGTTATGCTGGAGAGCCGAGAAAGGACTGCGTTATTTTTTACAAACGCAGTGTCTTTTAGAACTATAAAACCTGAAATGCACAAAATCAAAACAGTCAAAACGACAATCGCCGATTTTCTCAAGTTCTTACGAACTTTTTCAAACAGGGCTATTGCGACCGTGGACAAAAGAATCCCGCCGACAAGCCCCAATACAGCCCCACGAGTGGCGGTGTTAAACAAAACAAATACGAACACGGAAATCAAGACCCCGTATCCCGATATGATGATCCATTGCTTCAACTTTTCTCCAAACGCTTCTCTCTTTATATATAGATAGATAACCGAAATCAAAACGACCAAAGATAAAAGAAACAAGAACTTCATGGCGGGACCGGTAAAAAGAGGAACCGCCCCTTCCGCCCCTTCTTTTATCAGTTGGTCACGATAGTAGAAAGGATAAGCGAGAAACAAAGTGGCTCCTAAAGCGTACGACTGCAGTATGGAGAAAAACTTATCACCCCGACTTATGAGCGAAGACGAAAGCATAAAAAAAGAGATGAAGATCAGGAAAAGCAAAAACACAGCCAAGTATATGGCATTGCCGAAAGTGGCGTCCACGCGCATTCCCCCTTGGTTTATTACAAGTTCTCCGTAAAGCTGTACTAAACCGTAAAGGGAAACGAAAAGACCGACTCCGAGGAAAGTGTGAAAAAACTTTGCCCAAGACAGGTGGGTTTTAAGTAGAGAGCTTGAAACGACGAAAAATCCGAAAAGATGCAAAATCAAAAACCACCCCTCCATCCTTTCAAAATTTGACCAGAAACTTTTAAATACATTGGCGCTCAATAGGTCGGCGACGAAAATGATAGAGATAAAGGCAAGCGCCGACCACATTATCCCAGACCATTTGGGGCGGTATGACGGTTCCCTTATCGCGAGGATTAGCCACGCGACAGAGGAGATCTCCACAAGCAGGCGGAAAGCGTAACCTTTGCCTGTTATAAAAGGAAAAAAGAAAGACGATTCAACAACAAGTGGCACAAATGGCACAAGAAAAAGAGAACCCAAAGAAATGAATTTAAGGATTTTGTTTGTCATGGTGATAATAATATAACATAATCAAAGAAAGTTTTTTATTTAAAATAGAACTTACGCATTTTTTTGAATTCTCCCTTTTGTAAAGGGAGAACCGCCTTCTTAGGCGGGGAGGGATTTTTTCTCTTAAATCCCCCGTCCTCGGCGACTCGGACACCCCCTTTAGGAAAGGGGGAATAAGAAAAACAATAAATTGCATATGCCGGCTTCGGCGAAACGAGTAAAAGGAGGGAAAAGCCACTTTTGGGGAATGAGCAGTTACAACCTAAATATGCTAAAATAGAGCGAAAAATGCGATAGAGATATTGTACATGTTTTTAAGTGTCGTAATTATTGAGAATATTTCATATTCACGGAAAGAGTATGCATAAAAAATGAAAAAAGCGTTAATAACAGGAATAACCGGTCAGGATGGCTCCTACCTTACGGAACTTTTGCTTGAAAAAGGTTACGAGGTGCACGGAGTAATAAGAAGAGCCAGCTCTTTCACCACATCTCGCATAGACCACCTATACAAAGACCCGCACGTAAACGGAGTGAAGCTCTATTTGCATTACGGCGACTTGGCTGACAGTAGCAATATAAATAGAATGATTGAAAAGATAAATCCGGACGAGATATATAACTTGGGTGCGCAAAGTCATGTCAAAGTCAGTTTTGATATACCCGAATACACCGGAGATGTAACAGGACTTGGCGCTTTGCGAATATTGGACGCGATAAAAGGAAGCGGAATAAAGACAAAATTCTATCAGGCCTCTTCAAGCGAAATGTTTGGTAAGGTTTTGGAAACCCCCATAAAAGAGACCACGCCTTTCTATCCCCGATCTCCTTACGGATGCGCGAAGGTCTATTCGTACTGGATAACCAAAAATTACAGGGAGTCGTACGGGATTTTTGCCTCAAACGGAATACTTTTTAATCACGAGTCCCCACGCAGAGGAGAAACATTCGTAACAAAAAAAATCACCAGAGGACTCGCTAGAATAAAACTCGGAAAAGAGAAAAAACTTTATTTGGGAAACCTGGACGCCAAGCGCGACTGGGGTTTCGCCAAGGACTATGTCTACGGCATGTGGCTAATGCTCCAGCACGATAAACCGGATGATTTTATTTTGGCAACGGGAGAATGCAGAAGCGTACGAGAATTTGTAGAAGAATGCGGAAAGTTTTTTGGCATGGATATTCAGTGGCAAGGAAAAGGCACGGAGGAAAAAGGAGTTGACGCCAAAACGGGAGAGATAATCATAGAAATAGACCGCGCGTATTTCCGGCCGGCTGAAGTTGATATCCTGCTCGGAGACGCGAGCAAGGCGCGAAAAGAGCTCGGATGGAAACCGGAAGTGAATTTCAAAGAGTTGGTGAAAATAATGGCCGAAGCGGATCTGAAAGAAGAATCAAAAAAATAATCCGCCTCTCTGACTTTCCGGACTTTTGACTTTTTGACTTTACGGACTTTCTTACTTTAAGAACTTTATGAACTTTACGGACTTTCTGACTTTATGGACTTTATGAACTTTCTTACTTTATGCACTTATCATCTAAAATTTACGTTGCCGGACATAGAGGACTTGTAGGTTCCGCGCTGGCGCGACTTATTAAAAGGCGCGGATACCATAACCTGATACTGAAAACACGGCAGGAACTTGACCTATGCGACCAGAGGTCCGTCGCGGATTTTTTCTACAAGGAAAAACCCGAATATGTTTTTATGGCCGCCGCCAAGGTGGGAGGAATACTGGCCAACAAAAAAACTCCCGCTGATTTTATTTACCAAAACCTATGCATACAAAACAACATAATCCAAAGCTCTGCCCTAAACGGGGTTAAAAAACTTATTTTTTTGGGAAGCTCCTGCATTTACCCTCAAAAATCGCCACAACCTATCAAGGAAGAATATTTGATGACTGGTCCGCTTGAAGAAACGAACGAATCGTATGCAATCGCAAAAATAGCGGGAATAAAGATGTGCCAATCATACAACAGACAATATGGCACCAATTTTATTTCCGCCATGCCGACAAATTTATACGGTCCAAATGACAGCTTTGATTTGGAAAATTCGCATGTGCTCCCCGCCCTGCTTCGTAAATTTCACGAAGCAAAAATAAACGGCGAAGAAAAAGTGTTGTTATGGGGGACAGGCCAATCCAAGAGAGAGTTTTTACATGTTGATGATTTGGCCGAAGCATGTCTGTTTTTAATGGAAAAATACGATGACTCGGAAATAATCAATGTCGGAACCGGAAGCGATATATCCATTGCGGAATTGGCTAAAATGATAAAAGAGGTAGTCGGGTTTGAAGGAGAAATAGAATGGGACAAATCCAAACCGAATGGTACGCCAAGAAAACTCCTTGATGTCTCCAAAATTAACGCTCTTGGCTGGAAAAGCAAAATAGGATTAGCCGATGGGATCGCTTCTACTTATGCGTGGTATGTAAATAGCTTAAAGTAACATAGTCGAAAGTCCTTAAAGTCTGACTTTATGGACTTTACGGACTTTCTGACTTTATGGACTTTAGCCACTTCTCTTGATAAACTGCTTTTAATATATGAAAAAAGAAAAAATGCCCAAGACCTTAATTACGGGCGCGGGGGGCATGGCTGGCTCATACATTGATTTCGGCATAAAAACCAGCCACGCCACGCTTGACGTCACCGACCTTAAGTCGGTGATGAAGGCCGTAAAACATCACAAACCGAAAGTTATTATTCACTTGGCAGCCATGACGGACCTGGACGCGGGCGAAATCAATCCTTCTTTGGCCTACCTTGTGAACACTATTGGAACCTATCATGTGGCTTTGGCCGCGAGAGAAGTGGGTGCGAAGCTTGTTTACATCTCCTCAATCGGGGTCTTTGACGGTACAAAAAAAGGACCTTACGCGGAGAATGACGTTCCCAATCCTCAAAATGTTTACGGTCATTCCAAATACGCTGGAGAACTCATCGTCCAAGGCATGCTCAAAGACCATATTATCGCGAGATCCAGCTGGATGTTCGGCGGAGGACCTAAAAAAGACAAGAAGTTCGTGTCAAATATACTTGCCCAGCTTAAGAAAGATGATGTCAGCATAATTAAGGCCCACGCGGACGTATCGGGCTCTCCGACTTTCGGAAAAGATATCATCTCCGCAATCAAGACCTTGATATTGAAAAATAAAAAAGGTGTGTTCCATCTTACAAACGGAGGGTCGTGTAGCAGACTTGATGTGGCAAAACATATAATAGCCAAAATGAAACCTTCGGTAAAAGCCATTCATGTGAAATCGGATTACTTCCACCTTCCCGCCCGTCGCGTAAAGAACGAGTCAGCTACCTCCAAGACGCGCCTTATGAGAGGTTGGAAAGAAGCTCTTACGGAATACTTGGAAACAGAGTGGGGAGAATAGAGTCGAAAGTCCGTAAAGTCCTTAAAGTTAAAAGGAAATAGAATAATAAAAATGTTATGACTTTACGGACTTTATGGACTTTTGACTTTCCGACTTTATGGACTTTATAAACTTTATAAACTTTCGACTTTAAGTACTATATACTGACTCTTTTTGACACCTGTTGACACTTTTACCACTTTGAACTAAAATTGACAGATGAGTGAGGAAATAAAATCTCAAGCCGTATATACGACAGAAGAAACCCAAAAGATTCTGAAAATAAGCAATAGTACCGTAAAACGCCTCTTAAAATGCGGGTTGTTGAGAGCAAACAAAGTCGGAGGGCAATATCGCATATTGGGAAAAGAAATTCTTCGCATTGTTTCTCCCGACCTTGAACAAAGCGCTGTCGGATCATATCTTGCGCTGAAAAAGAAAGTGGTGGATAGAATAAACAGATGGTGAATTAGTCAAAAGTTCATAAAGTCCTTAAAGTTAAAAGTGAAATAGAATAAGAAAAACGTTATCACTTTCTGGACTTTCGACTTTAAGGACTTTAAACTTTATGGACTTTCTGACTTTATGGACTTTATAAACTTTATGAACTTTCGACTCATCCCATGACCACTACAATCATACGGCCCAAAAAAACTTTCACACTGGAAGATATACGAGAGATTTGGAGGTACAAGGAACTGCTATATTTTTTGGCATGGAAAGATATCAAAGTTCGATATAAGCAGACAATCATGGGTGCCGGGTGGGCGATATTCCAGCCATTCGTGGCAATGGTGGTATTTAGCGTTTTCTTTGGAGGACTTTTGAATGTCCCGTCAGACGGCATCCCCTACCCCATCTTCGTTTACACAGGTCTATTATTTTGGCAGTTTTTTTCCAGCGCTCTTTCCGATACCAGCACCATTCTCATATCCAATGCTTCCATAGTCACGAAAGTTTATTTCCCCCGCCTAATTCTCCCTATCGCGAGCGTCCTAACAAAATTTGTTGACTTCGCCATCGCATCGATAATTTTGTTCGGCCTTATGTTTTATTATGGCTACATGCCGACCCTTTCGGGACTTCTTATTATACCCATCCTTCTCCTTATAACCTTTCTGGCTTCGGTTGGCGGAGGACTTTTCTTGGCCTCAATAAATGTAAAGTACCGCGATGTCCGCTACATACTTCCATACTTCATACAAATGCTTCTTTTTGTAACACCGGTCATCTACCCCCCATCTATTGCAGGACAGTACTCATGGGTACTGGCACTAAATCCCATGACGGGAGTTATAAAAGGAGCGAGAGGCGCGCTTTTGGGAACAGAACCTGTCAATTGGCTTCTTCTCGGAATTTCATTCGGCGCGACAGCTCTCCTCTTTATTGTCGGAGTATATTTTTTCAAGAAAACCGAGAGGTACTTTGCGGATATTGTATAAAGAGTTGAAAGTTCATAAAGTTTATAAAGTTCATAAAGTAAGAAAGTCCTTAAAGTCCAGAAAGTCGTAAAGTCAAATCAAAAGAGAAGTCAAAAAGAAAGATATGGAACCGATTATTCAAATAAAAAATATAGGGAAACGTTATAACATAAGCGCAAAGCGCGAGTCGTATATCGCATTACGCGATGTTTTGACGAATATCCTAAAAAAACCACTAGCCTTCCTCAAAGCAAAAACAAGGTCAATTATAAATCACGGCGCCACAGAAGAATTTTGGGCATTAAGGGGTGTCAATTTAGAAATAAAAAAAGGAGAGGTGGTTGGCATCATAGGAGCAAACGGCGCCGGAAAATCCACCCTGCTTAAAATTTTAACGGGTATCACTCCGCCGACCGAGGGCGAGATTGTCATGCACGGACGTGTCGCTTCCCTTCTTGAAGTCGGCACGGGATTTCATCCTGAACTTACAGGAAGAGAGAATATTTTCCTAAACGGCGCGATTCTCGGTATGACTCGGAAAGAAATGCATGCAAAAATCCAAAGCATAATAGAATTTTCCGGTATTGAAAAATTCATAGACACGCCGGTAAAAAGATATTCAAGCGGTATGTATGTCCGCCTTGCTTTCTCCGTTGCCGCCCATTTGGAGCCGGACATCCTCCTTGTTGACGAAGTTTTAGCGGTCGGTGACGCAGAATTTCAAAAAAAATGCCTCGGCAAAATGGAAGAGGTTACGCAAAAGCAAGGACGGACGATTCTTTTTGTAAGCCATAATTTAGGGGCAATTGAGCAGCTCTGCCACAGAACAATTCTCATAGAAAAAGGAAAAGTTCGTATGATCGGCAAAACGAAAGATGTCATTTTAGAATACTTGGCCACCAAAGAATTGCTTCTTAAAACACCGGTTGCCGAACGAAAAGACCGCAAGGGCAGCGGACGTGTGACATTTACGCAATGTGAGACACGGTACGATACGGAAAAAAGAACTCTCAAGTTCAATATCTATTATAAAAACAACGCAGGAGAATCATTCAAAGACGTAAAAATTTCTTTAAACATCCGAGACCAGTACGGAACTCATATTTCAAATGTTACCAATGATGTTCTTGGCCAGCAGATCGATATCGGCCCCAAAGAAGGTGGCATATTGCTTGATATTGAAAAAATCAATCTTTCAACAGGAACTTATTTTGCCGATTTGTTTCTTGCCACAGACACTCACAACTCAGAAATTCTGGATTGGCTGGGAAACGCATGCTCGTTTGAAATAAATAATAATGAGTTCTACACAAGCGGCCGCCTACAGCCGGTTCCCTGCAAAATTCTGTTTGATTTTAAATTTGAAAATAGGGACTCAGTATGAAAAAACTTATTTTAAAAAAGGTCGCGCAACTGGTTAGAAATATCTTCGGCAAAAAAACATTGAGCCGATTCATTTTGTTTCTTTCAAGAGTCGGACAAATCAACCTTTTAACCTTTGCCTACAACGAAATCGGAATCCTGAACCCAGGAAATTACATTGTTTCGGGGGAAAGTTTCGTTATCAAAAATATTCTCAAAAAAGAAACGTCGGGCAAGGAGCAGATATTGTTCGACATAGGAGCAAACAAAGGAAACTATGCCGAGATGCTGTGCAAAGAATTACCTGAGTCAAAAATATTCGCCTTCGAACCTAATTTCAGAGCATATGAAATACTCAAGAGAAAATTTGCAGATAGAACGGTAAAGGTTTTAAATAAGGGCTTGGGATCAGATAAGTCCGTTAAAAAAATATACTCTTACGCGGAAGATTCGGGAAGTTCCCACAGTAGTACATTCAAAGAGGTCTTTACGAAAATACATCAGGTCGAGAATCTGACAGAGATGGACTTCGCTTGCACGACAATTGATGATTTTTGCGCTGAAAACAAGATAGATGAGGTGGATTTTATTAAAATAGACACGGAGGGAGGCGAATTGGACATACTAAAAGGGGCTCGCAGGATGCTCAAGGAAAACAGAATAAAGTTTATTCAATTTGAATTTAATGAAATGAATGTCGTCTCCAGAGTTTTTTTGAAAGATTTCTATGAGATTTTAGGACAATATGAACTGTTCCGACTTCACGAAAAAGGACTGATTCCTCTGGGGTCATATAACCCCAAAAACGAAATCTTTCAGTTTCAAAATATTCTGGCAATCAATCATACAGCCAGTCAAAATTATAAGACCTAAAAACAATGAATGCTAAAATTTTAGACACTCCGGTACTCTTTTTAATTTTCAATAGACCTGACACGACAAGGCAGGTTTTTTCAGCAATCAGAGCTGCCAAACCAAGACAGCTTTTCATTGCCGCTGACGGTCCAAGGAAAGACAAAAAAGGCGAGAGTGAGAAATGTAGGCAAACTCGCGAAATAGCATTGGATATTGACTGGCCGTGCGAAGTAAAAACTCTTTTTAGAGAAAACAATCTCGGATGCAAAATTGCAGTTAGCTCTGGAATAGACTGGTTTTTTGATAATGTCGAACAGGGCATTATTTTAGAAGACGACTGCCTGCCAAACCAATCATTCTTTTGGTTCTGCCAAGAACTTTTAGGAAAATATAAAGACGACTCGAGAATAATGTGCATCGCGGGCATGACATACGTTGAAAAAGAAAACAATCCCAACAGTTACAGTTACCACTTCTGTCGTGTCGGTGGAATCTGGGGCTGGGCTTCTTGGCGACGAGCTTGGAAATTATACGAACTTGAAATGCAGAGCTACCCACAAGCTATTGAGGAACGAGTGTTTGATGACCTGTTTATTGGTGAAAAAGTGCTCAAAAATACATATCTAAGCTGGTTTAAGAATGCTTATCGAAATACATTTACATGGGACTACCAATGGACCTATACTAAAATTATTAACAATTCCATAAATATCATGCCTGCAAAAAATTTGGTCAAAAACATAGGTTTCGGAATAGAAGGTGCTACCAATACGACAAAACCGGACCCTAGGTTTTCGGAGATGATTCAAAAAGAAATGAAATTTCCACTAATTCACCCGAAATTTATAGTCATTGATAGAAAATTCAATTTTTCAAATTTTGAATATACTACTCGAGTACCATTGACTGACAAATTAAATAGGTATCTATATAATCTGCTTTATTATATGAAGTTATTACTAAAAACCATATTACCGGAAAGTGTAGTAGAATTTTTAAAAAATTTAAGAAAAAATGTAAAAAGTACAAAGTAACATATCATAACCGGCACTTTTGATTCACTTTGAAGTGGTTTTCCTAGCATACTAAATACACTATAATTTTTAACGCCAGAGATCAAATGTTGCGAATTTACTTATACAGAAAAATATAAAAGGCACGGTCATCAAATTATGAAAACAATAAGGGAAATATTAAAAAGAATGCCGTTTTTAAAACCTCTTGTAAAAAAAATAAGAGGGTTAAACCAATTTGCAAAAATTTACCTTGCGCAAAAGCAAGTTGAAAAGATTGCCGAATTGAAAATTAAAAAAATCAAGGCCGGCGCTAAAATCAGAGTTGCGTTTTTTATCAGCCAAAAACAGCTCTGGGGTTCACAGACGGTGTACGACAATTTCCTACAAGATAGCATGTTTGAGCCTATTATCGTGGCTTTTCCAAATACGGTAGATAAAATAAACAATAAGAATGTTACTTGCAATGATAATTATGATTTTTTCAGAAGACGAAACATGAAAGTGGTTTACGGGTATGATCCGGAAAAAAACCTTTTCATAACTTTAGATATGATCGATGCAGACATAATATTTTATGACCAGCCTTATCCCGGTCTTCCCGACAATCTTTCATGGAACGAAGCGGTTAAAAACGCTTTGGTATGCTATATACCTTACGGTTATAAAATCGCAAAAAGTTACAATGATCATTTCAACTCTGAACTTACCAATAATTGTTGGAGAGTTTTTGCCGAAAGCGAGTGGCACAAGAGCCAGTTTAAAAAGTTTGGGAAAGATAGGGGTAAAAATGTGGTGGTTTCTGGTTATCCCAAACTGGATGTGTACAATCAAATTAGTGATACGGACGAAAAATTTAAAAGGACTAAAAGCACGATTATCTGGGCGCCTCACTGGTCTTTAAAAGGAGCCGCCCTCAAACATGCGACATTTGACAAAAATTATAAGTTTTTTCTCAAATACGCGAATGAAAATAAAGACATTTCTTGGGTATTCAAGCCACATCAATCATTGAAACATTATTTAGAGGAAATAGGATTCATGACAAAAAATGAAATAGATGACTATTACAAGCAGTGGAGAATATTATCTGGTGAGAGATTCTCTGATGACAACCGCGATTACTTTGAATTATTCAAAAATTCCGACGCCTTGATAACAGACTGCGGCTCCTTTTTGGCGGAGTATCTGCCTACAAAAAAACCGATACTGTTACTTGTTAACGAAGATTCAATGGGATATAACGAGATTGGCGATAAACTTGTAAGCTCCTACTATAAAGCACTTAATGAGAATGACATCAAGTATTTTATTGAGGACATCGTGGTAAAGAAAAACGATTTTTTGAAAGAAAAAAGACTTCAAAACTTAAAACTTGTCCAACCGAATCCCACTGGCGCGGGTAAGTTTATTGTAAGTCATATTAGAAAATCACTGACTGTGCTGTAAATTACGAGCTGGCAGCATGGGGCCTTGATGAACTATACAAGTCAAGTGTATAAAACCGGAATCATATTACAGTTACTTCTGCAAAAGACTGATCACATCAGCAACACGGCTTGCATAGCCCCATTCATTGTCATACCAAAGAATAACTTTAAGATAGTTTTCGTCATTCACGGTAATCCATCTATGATCAACAATGCTGGAATACGGCAATCCTTTAAAATCAATTGACACAAGCGGCTCCTCGTTATTATATATGACATCAAAACGCTGTTTGCGGACGACTTCTTTAAACAATTTCTTTATATCTTCCGTATTTGCCCTTTTCTGCAGTTTAATGGAAACATCAGATGAAGATACGATGGCAGTCGGCACTCTGTATGAAAATGAGGAGAACTTCCCTTCAAGTTCGGGGATAACTTTGCATACCGCTGTCATTGTTGAAGTGGGTTTCGGTAAAAGCGAAAAAGTACTTGCGCGCCCGAAAGTATAATGAGGATTTATATGACCAGGATATGCAAAAGACGGAGATGGCCCATCTAAAAGATTTTGATAAGTAAGCCAAGGGTGAATAGTGGTCAAAAAACCGTGTTGAATACCGAAACGCTGATTAAGCAAATGCAATACGGGTGCAATTGCGTTGGCATCGCATATACTGCTTGAAATAAGGAAATCTTTTTTAGGATTTAGCTTTGATTCGTTGACTCCCATAATTATGGTTTTATCGACTTTCATCTCATTCGGCGAATGCGTCATGATTACGTTATCAATTTTCTTCCTGAGCCCCGAAGCCCTCAAGACATTTTCATATACGCCCGATGAGTCAACTACAATAGACACTCCTTGTTTTTCCCAGGGTACTTCGTCTATATTTTCAGTGTGATATACCGCAATCTTTTTTTTGCCGACAGCAATACCCTCAGGACTATCCGAAATTGGGTCTGGAAAAGTTCCGTACAGAGAATCATATTTCAGCTGGTATGCTATATTCTTGTTGTCGGGGTTTATATCATTTATCGCGGCAACCTCAATATTCGATCTCTTGGCAATCACGCGGAATACGGCTCGACCTATCCGGCCGAACCCGTTAATTCCTATGACTATTTTCCTTCTCTTCAATGATTTTGTTTTTTTATTCATATGTTTCGTTTGAAATAAATTCAATGGTATTTCCTTCCGGATCCTTGGCATAAGCCATTTTCTTTCCTTTGTTCGGGCCTCCGGGAATTGTCGCAAGCGGAGCAACCAGTGTCCCCCCTCCCTTTTTAAAGTTTTCGACAAACTCCAGAATGTTGTTAACATTAAAGCATACATGGGCACTTCCTATTGAAGATGTTTTGGTATCCGAATACTTGCCTGATCCCGGAATATATTCTACCAGTTCTAAAGAACAATTTCCTCCATCCAAGTATGCGATCTTCAACTGCACTCCTTTTATTCCAGTCGCAATCTCCGAAAATTCGCCGCTCCTCAAAGACAGGTCAAGAAGGCGCAGGCCCATAACCTCATTATAAAAACGTGCCAGCTTCTCTACATCTAGAACGGTAAAACTTGAATGATTAATGTTAGTTATTGTCATGATATGTGATAGAAGAATTCTTAACATGCAGCGGCATATTTTTAATCCGCCATGGATATTCTTTCAAAGTTACGCTCAAAAACTCCTCCATGTCTTTCGGCGACACTGAATAAAAATAATTCACTCCTTTTCGGTAGGGCTTTCCGATATCTGTTATTAAAACCAAATTTATCTTGGAATCAGATGATTTTTTATCCCGCCTCATTAAGGCAACGAAGTTTTTTGGCGTGTAAGAAGAATCTATATATACATTAAGACCATTCTTTTTCATACTGGAAATGATGAAGTTGGCGCGACTTTCTTGCATAATTCCCCGTGATACCGCAAACATTAATGCGAGGACGGTGCCTGCAGATATGGCATCGCCATGAAGAACCTTGTGCCGAGACAGTTTTTCTATGGCATGTCCAAATGTATGTCCCAAATTACTTGCCAACGGATGCTTTTTCCTTATTCTGACACGGACATTGATTGTTTCCCCTACCATCTTTTTTAGAAGCTCGTCGGATGTTTTTTTACGGTATTTTTCAAATAGATTAAGAAGGTCAGGAGAATCAAGCAGTCCGTATTTGAAAACTTCCGAAAGTCCTTGACGAGTATAATACGGACTGTGGTCTTTGATAAAATACACATTGTTATATACCACAGATGGATAATAAAAAGTCCCTAAAACATTTTTTGAGTTTTTTGTATTGAGACAAGTTTTGCCGGCAGTAGAAGCGTCTGTTTGTCCTATTAGTGTCGTCGGAACAAGAAACAGAGGCAAACCCCGCATATAGGTCGATGACACAAATCCGGCGAGATCAATGACAATACCTCCGCCTATTGCGATAACAAGATCAAATAATCCAGCGCGGTGTCTTTCTAAAAACTCCACGGCTTTGGGATAAAAGTAAATTGATTTGCTTTCTTCTTTCGCGCTAACTTCAAGAAAAAACATTTTTTTTCTGTGTTCTCCCAGAAGTTTTTTTATCTGATCTCCGTATTTTTTAGATACCTCCTTATCAATCAATATGAAAAAACGCTCCCCTTTTGGATGCCTGAATTCAGCCATGAATTTCATTCCGGGATCGTTATCAATTATGAAAGATACCGGGAATTCGTGAGTATATGTTGTTTTTATTGTTTTCATGCTTCTTCTTGGTTTTGCACAATGTATTTCCCGCCGTCTATAGCCAATACGGCGCCAGTTACATATGACGCCTCATCAGAACACAGAAAAAGAATAGAAGCGGCCACTTCTTCCGGAGTGCCAAATCGTGCCAAAGCTATGGGACGGAGCAAGGTATTTTTTTTGTTCTTTCTTCCATCTTTCGTCATGTCAGTTTCTATAACACCCGGGGCGTACGCATTCACTCGTATGTTTCTTTTACCCCACTCCGCAGCCATGGTTTTCGTGAGGATCTCTATAGCCGCCTTGCCGGCGGCATACACTCCGCTTCCCAGAGAAGGCATGGAAGCCGCGAAAGAAGACGCGTTTACGATAACTCCGCCGTCTTTCATTGTTTTCGCAACCGCCTGAGCCGCAAAAAATGCTCCTTTAAGGTTTACCGAAAAACTTTGATCCCAGCTATGCTCGGTGACATCATATAATTTTGAAGAGGGATATACACCGGCGTTATTCACGAAAATATCAATTTTTCTTTTCTTTGTGAAATTCAAAATCCAATTTTGAAATGAGCCGATGTCTGACACGTCAACATTAAAATGAGAGTATCTTCTTGATGATATTTTGCCTCTTTCCGTTTTAGATATGCCAACAACCTTGGCCCCGGACGCAACAAAACAAGAGGCCGCGGCCGCTCCGATGCCTCGGCTTGCTCCGGTTATAACTACGGTTTTCCCCTTAAAATTAAAAGGTTGTTTTCTCATATTATTCCTGCAAATATATATGAATATCTCCGACATTGGTACCCGTACTCTCCATCCGTATCAATGTACCAAGCTTATC
This sequence comes from bacterium, assembly GCA_030699905.1. NCBI lineage: Bacteria > bacterium. The sequence goes on along the minus strand of JAUYKQ010000010.1, from coordinate 72,694 downwards.
ATGTATATAATAGCTGTCGCTCTTGTCCAAAAAAGATCCCGGTGAAATGTTTTCAAAGATGGCTTTTCTTGCCGTTTGATTGTCTATAATAGCTCCTCCGATGCCTTTGATGTAGTCTTGACCGTCCGAATCCAATGAGGCAAAAACCGAGGTCCTGTCGCTTGAAAGCTCTCCTATCAAACGAGCCGCAAGTTCTTGATTCCTGCCCCCTCTGCCGTTACCGCGAAGGGCTACAGCCATCTCACTTGAAGCTATGATGGCGTATTTTTTAGCACGCTTTCGCACATCGCGAATCTTACGGGCAAACATTCTGGTTACGAATTCCGTACTTCCGATCACAGGAGGCAGTATCAAAGTTTCAAAACCAAAACTTCTGGCTTTTCCCGCCATAGCATCTAACGCCATCTTATTATTTACTATATCGTAATTATATACATTAGACCAAAAAAGTTCCTGCGAATCGGGAGTTTCTTCCTCATGCCTGTTTTTGCCCCGGACAATGTGAGAGATAATAGAATCCGGTACATCTTCAAGAAGGCCGTATTTTGTAAGAACATCATAAGCATCGTCATACGTTGAATCATCCGGCATCGTGGGACCCGCGGCGCATACATCCGCAGGATTCACCACATCGGAAACCATAAGTCCAATAACTTTTGCTGGCTGGATAAGCTTGGCCAGTCTACCCCCTTTCATCTTTGAAACATGCTTGCGTACATGCTGGATACTATATGTGGGAACCCCGGCCTCAAAAAGAAGCTTGGTCATTTGCTGCTTTTCTAAAAGAGAAACGCCATCTACGGGATGAGGCATGAGAACCGACCCTCCTCCTGAAATCAAACAGACCACAATATCTCCTTTTTTCGCATTCTTTGCGATCTCGCAAATTTTTTTAGCACCCCTGTATCCTCGTTCATTAGGTATCGGAATGGAGGCTTCGTTGACGATTATTTTTTTTAAAGGAAAAGAACGAGGAGCATTGACATATCCTTCCCTGATTTTTTGAACACCAGCGATATCTTCAAAAGTACCGGCCATGATTGCGGCAGCCTTCCCCGATCCGATAACATATAAATTGCCGGAAAAAGAATGTTTCTCTCCGAATACTGAAATAGATCCGTCAGAGACAGAGATATTGTTGTACATTTCATTCTCCGGTAATACTCTTTCTATGCCTGAGTGTAAAATTTCCAGAGCAAGCTTACGCAAGTTTGTTCTGTTGAGCGCAGTTGTTTCCTTTGAAAAAAAAGTCATATGAGGAGTGAAATACTTTTCTCAGCATCTTTAAGATCGCTTTCTTCATCGATCTCAAACCATATATTTTTTTTGACAGGCAAAGCGTATAGAGGCCTCCGCTGAATTACATTGCGTATTGCCATTTCTATCTGCATCGGTTCACTGCTGCTTTTAACGAGCTTTTCCATTTCGGCAAAATATAATGAAGATCCTTCTTTGCTCCATTTGTAAATGCCGATGGCCCGCGCATTGCCGTCTTTCAAATCTCGCGACATGGCTGTAATAGTGCAATTTTCAACTCTTGATTTCATGGATAAAGGGGCGAGCTCTAAAGAGTCGTCCACTACGCAGACATCGGGATGTTTGTAAGAAACAAGTTCCTTAAACATAGAATGCTGAGTGATAACATCGGCATTTAAGAACACAAAACCGTCTTTGCAATATTCACGAGCTTTGAAAAGGGAATGCAGGTTGTCCGTCGTAGTATATTTATCATTCAATAGGTATGTGATCCGGCATCCTTCGTATTCATTGCCGATTTCTTCCTTAAACTTTTCCGCGAGATATCCAGTCACGATTCCAACCTCGTTAATACCGGCTTTTTTCAAATTAGACAGTGTATAATGTATAATCGGTTTACCCCCTACGAACACAAGAGGTTTGGGACGTTTTTCCGTATAAGGTCTTAGGCGTTTACCCTCTCCCGCCGCCACAATAACAGCTTTCATAGAAATATAGTATCATATTAGTGACAAAAATCAATTTTTGTAGTAGAAAGGAAAAGTAGCAGATAAGACCCTTTTAAAGCCGAGCAGCTGCAAGGACTTAGACCGTAGGAATAGCATAGTGGTCATGTTAAATTCATTTGATGAAATTTACGGGGGTTCTTATGATAAACAGCACATAAAAAAATGATTGAAAAGATAATACATCGCAATCGGCTTATTGCAGTCATCCTAAGAAGCAATTTTGAACAAGATGGTGTCACATTTTTTACTGACAATGATTCTTCTCAACAATTGGGTTATATGAATAGACCCGAAGGATACACGATACCTCCACACAGGCACAATCTGGTAGAGAAAAAAATAACATCGACACAAGAAACATTGTTTATAAAATCAGGAAATGTTAGGGTTGATTTTTACGATGAAGAGCAAAACTATCTTGAAAGCAGAGTTCTTTTAAAAGGTGATGTCGTACTCCTTTCCGCCGGCGGCCATGGCTTTAAAATGCTGGAACCCAGTGAGATAATAGAAGTTAAACAGGGGCCTTATATGGAAGACGAGGATAAAGTAAGGTTTAGTCCAGTGAAAGAATCGAAAGTGAAAATTAAATAACATGTCAAAAAATTTTCAAACATATTCAAAATATTACAATCTGCTTTATGGCGACAAAGATTATAACGCAGAGGCAAACTATGTATCAAAGAAAATCAGGACATTTGCCCCTAAAGCAGAATCTGTTTTGGAATTTGGCTCTGGTACAGGTGGCCACGGTTTGCTTTTGCAAAAAAATGGATTTCAGGTTTTTGGCTTGGATAAAAGCGAATACATGGCGGCAGAAGCGAAAAAAAAGGGATTGGAGTGCCAGGTCGCGGATATCAGCAATTTCAAATTAAAGGGAAAATATGACGCTGTTGTTTCGCTTTTCCACGTAATAAGCTACCTGACCGACAATAAAGACCTGATTGCCACATTTTTTAACGCCCATAAGCATTTAAATAATGGGGGTGTTTTCTTGTTTGATGTTTGGTACTCCCCTGCTGTATATAAACAAAAAGCATCACACAGAGTAAAACGGATGAAAAATAAAGAAATAGCTGTAACGCGAACAGCTACACCGAAAATAGACGGCAATAGAAATGTGATAAATGTGGAATATAAAATTTTAGTTAAAGATCTTATTACAAAAAAAACGAACCGGCTATTGGAAAATCATCCAATGAGGCACTTTAGTATTCCTGAAATAGGCCTGTTGGCAAAACTTACCGGTTTTGAAATGGTGAAAGCTGAAGAATTTTTGACTGGTAAAAAACCGTCCGACAACACTTGGGGCGTTTGTTTTGTCTTAAAAAAAATATAAACGTATGAAAACCGTGAAAAAATTGATGCATAAAATACTGGGCATACTGGCATCTAAAATAGTAAAGATAACCGAGAGTAACGAAAACGAAATGATGATCTTGGGCAGAATAGCCTCAAATCAAATCCATCTGCAAAAAGATAGGATTATTGAAAATATCCAGAACGCCGAGTTTAAAGTTTTTTCGCAATTTGGCGATGACGGAATCATACAGTTTTTAGTTGATTATTTGAGTATCCAAGATAAAACGTTTATTGAGTTTGGAGTTGGAGATTACCGCGAAAGCAACACTCGCTTTTTAATGACGAACAACAACTGGAAAGGGTTGGTTATGGACAGCTCAAAGGAAAATCTGAATAAAATTCTTAATTCTGAATACTACTGGAAATACGACCTAACCGCGAAAGAGCTATTTGTAGACCAAGATAATATAAACAACTTCATCAAAAAAAGCGGTTTTGCCGGCAAACTCGGCATTTTGCACATTGATATTGACGGCATTGATTATTGGATTTGGAAAAAAATAAACGTAATAGATCCCATTGTAGTTATCATGGAGTATAACTCTGTTTTTGGACCAGAAAATCCCTGGGTTGTTCCTTACGACAAAAATTTCAACCGAACGTCTGCTCACTACAGCAATTTATATTGGGGCAGTTCTATTTCATCGTTGTGCGATTTGGCAGATCAAAAAGGCTACAGCTTTATAGGGACTAACAGCGCCGGTAATAACGCCTATTTTGTGAAAAAAGAAAGACGAAAAGAATTAAAACCTTTGACCGCAAAAGACGGCTATACTTTGAGCAAATATAGAGAAAGCCGAGATTTAAAAGGTGAGTTGAACTATGTGTCTGACAAACACCGGCTAATTACCATCAAAGGATGTGAGGTTTACAACACAAGAACTAATCAAAAAGAAAAAATATGATACCCGTAAACACACCACTACTTAACGGTAACGAAAAGAAATATCTCTTGGAGTGCATACGCACAGGATGGGTATCCTCAGAGGGTCCGCTTGTTAAAAAGTTTGAAGAAAAATTTTCTCAATATGTGGGGCGTGATTTCGGGGTGGCGGTTTCAAGCGGTTCGGGAGCTTTAGATATTGCCGTAAAGGCACTGAAAATAGGAGACGGGGACGAGGTCATCATGCCGACCCTTACCATTATCTCCCCTGCTCAATCTGTCGTGAGGGCGGGTGCCAAGCCCGTACTCATAGACTCTAATCCAGAAACTCTGAATATGGACGTGACTCAAATAGAAGCTAAGATAACACGAAAAACAAAAGCGGTTTTGGTCGTACACCTCTATGGATTACCTGTAGATATGGATCCGGTTTTAGAACTATGCAAAAAATACAAGCTGTACCTTATCGAAGACGCCGCTGAAATGCACGGGCAAACATACAAGGGTAAAAAGTGTGGTTCGTTTGGCGATATCAGTATTTTTAGTTTTTATCCGAACAAGCTCCTTACTACCGGCGAGGGTGGCATGATTATGGCGAATGATCCGAAACTGGCCAACCGATGTCGAAAACTTCGAGACATCGCATTTGAACCAAAAGAGAAAAGAAGATTCGTTCACCATGAATTGGGCTGGAACTACAGAATGACAAATATGCAGGCCGCGCTTGGTCTGGCCCAACTTGAAAAGGTCAATGAGCATATTGTTAAGAAAAGAAAGATAGGAAGCACTTACCAAAAAGGGCTTGAGAAAATGGAGGGATTCCAGCTTCCTCTGGAAAAAACGGAGTATGCCAAAAATATTTATTGGGTTTTCACTTTAGTGGCAAATACCCAAAAGTTATGCGAAAATGCTATAGCCAAATTGAATGACGCGGGCATAGGTACACGGCCCTTCTTTTGGTGCATGCACGAACAGCCGGTCTTTAAAAGTATGGGTTTATTTAGGGACGAAAAATATCCGGTAGCCGAAAAGCTCTCTAGAAATGGGTTTTATATACCAAGTGGACTAGGTTTGAAGCCAAAAGACATCAAAGAGGTAATAAGAAACGTAAGAAAAATTAGTTTATGAAAAAATTAAGAGTTGGAATTTGGCTAGACAGCAGTGTGAATCCCCGATCGGGAGGAGGGTATAGTTATCTTAACGAGCTATCAGAAGCCCTGGCTAAATATCCCTTTAAAGACGCAGAGGTAGTTTTTTTGAGCGATAAAGAAAACATTTTTAGTCAACTGGGACATAAGACAATAACATGGGAACCCCGAAAAGTCGCTATATTAAAAAAATTACTAAAGATAACAATAACCTTAAACCCCTTTAACCTAAACCCATTACTCAGAGTTTTTAAAAAAACAATAGAACGAAAAATAAATAAAAACGATCAAAAGCTCCAGAAGGACATATATCGGCATGCAGATATTGTCTACTATTTGACCCCCGGTGTCGTACATCACAATATTTCCTACATTTACACATTTTGGGACGTTGGGCACATTAGCTCATACGCCTTCCCGGAATTCACTAAAGATATAATTTTTGAAAAACGTACGGCCCATTATGATGTAATACCTCGCAAAGCATTGATGGTATTCACTGAGTCAGAGGCGGGTAAAAAAGAATGTGAAAAATATTTAAACATCAAGGAAGATAAGATTAAAGTCGTCCCGATTTTTCCATCCGGAGTGGTTGTTCCGAAATGCAAATCCTCTAAACCTGAAAGAATGGCAGAGGATGACTTCTTTATACATTATTCAGCGCAATACTGGGCGCATAAAAATCACTACAATCTATTAGTGGCAATGTGTTCAGTGGTAAAAATGTTCCCTAAAATAAAACTGGTTCTGACCGGATCTGACAAAGGTAACAAGAAGTACATACTAAAAACTATTACTGACCTGAAACTGGAAAATAATGTGATTGATTTGGGATTTGTCTCACTGGAAGAATTGCGTTGGCTCTACAACAAATCTCAAGGTCTGGTCATGCCGACGTTGCTGGGACCAACCAACATGCCTCTTCTTGAGGCAGCGGAGTTGGATTGTCCGGTAGCTTGTACCAACTTACCGGGACACGTTGAACAACTAGGAAATTACGGTTATTACTTTGACGGATTAGACCCTGACGACATAGCCAATCAAATTATGCTGATGCTAAATGACAAAAAAGATGGCAAAGTAAAAAAATATTATGACAGTAAATTTAACATCAATAACGCACTTAAAGCCATTGATGAGGCCTTCAGCACACTAAAACGGATAAGATCCTGTTGGGGTGGCGATTATGAGACCAAGGATGGTTTATAAGCGACGTAGAGCGAGAGGAGTGAAAAGTGCTTTGACTTTTCACTCCCGAGCCGAGGAGCTTATATAGTATGTCTATATAAGCGATCGTTATGCGAGAGGAGTGAAAAGTGCTTTGACTTTTCACTCCCGAGCCCCGTTAGAAGCAAAGCTTCTAACGGGGCGAGCCGAGGAGCTTATATGGTCCCCAGAGGATCTGCCCCGAGGGACTATATAAAAACTATAAATCCTGAATTTTATGAAACAGATACTAAGAAAATTTTTGCCGGATAAAGTGTTTTTTATTTATCGGTTACTAAAAAAACAATTCATGTTTGCTCCGAAAAATGAGCAGATATATTTTGACACGAACTCCATCTACTCGGGACATTTTGAGGTTACTTACAGAGGAATTCCAGCTCTTAAATGCCCTTTTGATTATGTAATTTACCAGATGATAATTTGTTCCGTAAAGCCGGACCTTGTTATTGATATCGGAACAAACATAGGTGGAGGGACCCTGTATATGGCAGACATCATGGAAACACTGGGACATGGAACCATTCACACTATAGACATAAAAAAACAATCAGACGAATCACTGGCGCGGCATCCGAGAATTAAACTGTTCACAGAAGGATGGGAGAAATATGATATCAAGGAAACCAAAGGATTTTCTAAAGTGCTCGTAATAGAGGACGGATCTCATATGTATGAAGATACTATTGGAGCCCTTCGCAAATTCGCCCCGCTCGTTTCAATCGGTTCCTATTTTATCGTGGAAGACGGTATTGTAAATTATCTGTCCAAAGAAAAGGGATTTAATGGAGGTCCTCTTAGGGCGATTAGAGAGTTTTTAAATTCTGACAGCAATTTTGAAGTTGATATAAAATATTGCGATATGTTCGGTAAGAACGCGACATTCAATGTTAACGGATACTTAAAAAGGGTCAAATAACTTATGTCAAAAGTATTTATAGGAATGCCTGTATATAACGGAGAAGCGACTATGCGACAAGCCATAGAGTCCCTTCTTGGTCAGTCGTTTAGGGACATTACCCTTTTCATATCCAATGACGCGTCCAAAGACACTACGGAAAAAATATGCATGGAATACATGAGAAGAGACGCGCGAGTGAAATACTGCAAACAAGAAAAAAATCTGGGAATGTTTCCCAACTTAAAATTTGTAATGGACCAAGCAGATACGCCATATTTCATGTGGGCCTCTCACGATGACATCTGGGAAAAGGACTTTATCAAAGTGTGCGTTGAAAATATAGAAAAAAGAAACGTTGATGTCGCGCAAACAGTCGTCGCGGACGTGGATTCTTACGGCAGAAATTTACGAGAAATGACGGAATTCACAAAGTTTTCCGGAAAACCGGGGATAAGGCAGGTAACGAAATATGTTCTCCAGCCGGAAATATTGGGAAAAAACCACTTTATGTACGCCCTTTTCAAAACCGAAGTCGTACGAAAAGCGTGGGAAATCTATCCGCAAAAAAGAGAGTGGGGTTCGGATTATCATTTCAGTTTGGCGGTTGTGAGTCGTTTTAAGGTCTATGTGGATTCGCGAGTGCTTTTCAAAAAAAGGCACGGCGGATTTTCAAGTCCCAATTCAACCAAAAATGACAGCGTAAGCTCGGTGAAAAGAATAATCATAAAAGACCCGAAAAACCACATGTTCCCTTATGGCCGGTTTGACACCTACTTCAAAAGCCATATGGAAGCCCTGAAAGGAACTTCGTACCGCCCTCTATGCGCCCTCTTGCTCCTAATCCGTCTTCCGCGAGCTTTTTTCATTCACATGAAGCAGAGAAATTACAGAAAGTTTTTAAAAAAATTCGTATGATAATGGTTAAACTAATGGGAGGTCTCGGCAATCAGATGTTTCAGTATGCAACGGCGCGAAGAGTGGCGAAAGTAAACAAGGCCGAGCTTAAACTTGATTTGAGTTTTTTCAGTGGAGGTGGAAATTCCACCGTGCGGTCATTTTCGCTTGATAAATTTAACATAACGGGAGACAATGCCTCGAAAAAGGATATCCGACGTTTCAAGATATATAAGAAAAGTAATATCAGATATTTCAGATTTATATACAACAGAATGGTCGCCGACAGCTCCATTTATATAACAGAGAAGGGATTCGGTTTTAATCCTCACGTACTTGAATTAAAGGACGATGTGTACATGGATGGGTATTGGCAGAGCGAAAAATATTTCAAAGACATTGAAGAGACGATTCGGAGGGAATTTACACTAAAGGAAATCCCTCCAGAAATGTCGCAGAGGATTGAAGAGATCGCTTCATCTGATTCGGTATCGATCCATATACGGAGAGGAGATTATGTTTCAAATCCCGAACTTTTAAAAAATTACGGGTTATGTTCCGCAGAATATTACAATAAAGCCGTAAACGAGATCGGCAAAAAATATCCTAACCCGAAATTCTATGTATTCTCGGATGACACTGATTGGGTGAAGAATAATTTGCATTTCTTAAATAGCCCCGTATTTGCATCTGACTTTTCGCTTAGCGACTTTGAAGAGATGATACTAATGACGAAGTGTAAAAGTAATATTATTGCAAATTCTAGTTTTAGCTGGTGGGGTGCGTGGTTAAATGAAAATGCAAATAAGACCGTAATTGCTCCTAAAAAATGGTTTTTAGATAAGACGACTGAACCAGCAGATATTATTCCCCATAGTTGGTTAAAACTTTAAATCAATCTTAAACTTTCGACTTTATGGACTAATCTATATGTGTGGAATTATCGCAATAGTAAAAAAATCGTCGGATTGTCGCATAAATACAAATGCAATGATTGCTTCTCTTGAAAAAAGAGGGCCGGACGATAAAGGCATATTGGAATTCCCCAACTGTATTTTGGGGCAAACTCGTCTCTCCATAATAGACCTCTCCGGCGGGCATCAGCCGATGCGCGACAATAAGCGAAATATCGCCATAAGTTTCAACGGAGAAATATACAATTACAAAGAACTGAAAATGGATTTTCAAACGAAAGGTTACATTTTTAGCACCAACTCCGACACTGAAGTAATCCTCAAAGCATATCAGGAATACGGAACCGACTGCCCGAAATATTTGGATGGCATGTTCGCTTTTGCAATTTGGGACGAAGGAAAGCAGAAGCTTTTCATGGCTCGCGATCGTTTCGGAAAGAAGCCCATTTATTACGCCTACGATGATTCAAATAACCTCTTGGTAGCATCGGAAATAAAAGCCCTTTTTGCATCCGGAAAGATTAAGGGCGAGATATCACCTGAAGCCATAGACGACTACCTCACCCTCATGTATATTCCGCCGTGGAAGACGGTTTATAAAAACATCTTCACACTCTCCCCTGCCGAATACGCCGTATACGAAAACGGCAAGCTTCAAAAAAGTAGATACTGGCAACCGGAGCAGAGACCCTTGGATATTACTTACGAAGACGCCAAAGAAGAAATAAAAAAACTTTTTACCGAAGCGGTTAGGAAAAGAATGGTGGCTGATGTGGAAATTGGAAGCTTTTTATCGGGAGGAGTTGATTCAACTATGGTGACGGCATACGCTCAAAAATTTTCACCTTTACCGATTAAAACTTTCTCCTTGGGATACGGGTCGCACCGAAACGAATTGCCATACGCCAAAGAAGCATCTGACAAAATAGGCACAGACCATTTCACTCTCCAAGCCAGCGAAGACCAGATTGACGTCTTAAAAGATTGTTTGAAATACCTTGACGAACCTCACGCGGATTCATCTCTCTTTCCTCAATCCCTCCTTTCTAAATTCGCTTCGGAGAGGGTCAAGGTCGCCCTCTCCGGAGACGGCGCGGACGAACTATTCATGGGATACGGCTGGTATCAGAAGCACTGGCACCTTTCGTGGAAAAAACACACTTTCCAAAAACTGTTTCTTAGCCCATTTAAAGGATACTTGAAAAACATATCTATTTTCACTCCCGGGGAGATAAGAAAACTTCGCGGACAGAAAAGTTCGTCGGATTTCAATCTCAAAAGTTTCGAGGGTTTGAATGATATTGAAAAGATAAATCTTTTTGATTTGTCCGTGTATCTTCCCGGACAGCTTTTAACCAAGATAGACAGGATGAGCATGATGCACGGACTTGAGGTACGCTCCCCTTTTCTTGATTATAAACTGGCTGAATTCGTGTATAATCTGCCGATAGAGTACAAGATGAACAAAAACGAAAACAAAATCATTTTGAAGGAAATCCTCGCTGAAATCATGCCGAAAGAATTTGTCTATCGGCGAAAACAAGGTTTTGGCGCGCCGGTTGAAGAATGGTTGCGTACAAAGGAACTGAAAACGCTTATTCTGGAAAAATTCGGGAACACGGCGCATGTGTATGAATTTCTTGAAAAAGAAGCCGTGCGAGAGATTGTTTCCCTTTTTTACAGTAAAAAAAACAAGGGTATGTATTACAAGGTCTGGGTACTTTTCTGTCTTGAGCTATGGCTGGAATCCCATCAAACAAATATATGACAAATATATTGGGACGGTATATAACCGCATATAAAAACAAAATCACGAATAAGGCCTTTGGGCTTGTTTCTCTCCATACCCCGGAAAATAAAAAAGGGGTAGTATTGCTTTCTTTTATAACAGGCCCCTTTATCCAAGCGCCGGGAGAATACTTTACCGACCCGCATCCGAATTATTGGACATGTTTAGAAATCGCAAAACTTTTCCTGGATCGGGGATACGATGTTGATGTTACAAACTGGGACGACTTTAGGTTCGTCCCGAGAAAAAAATACGCTGTTTGTATAGACATGCAGTATAATCTTGAAAGATTATCGCGTTACCTTCCCAAAGAATGCAAAAAAGTTATGTTTCTCGTGGCCTCTCATCCTTCATTCCAAAACGAAGCTGAGGCAAAAAGATTGAGGAATTTTGAGAAAAGGCGGGGGGTAACCCTCCCGGCCAAACGAACAGACCCCATGACCAGCGACCCGTCTGTCGCGGACTTCATCCTGGGATACGGCAACAAGACCGTGCATGGTACATACGAAAAATTTGGAAAAGAAATACTAAAAGTCCCCGTGCCGGCAATGGACATATACGAGTTTCCGGAAAATAAAGATTTCAATAAGGCCAGAAAGAACTTCTTATGGTTCGGAGGAGGCGGAGCGATATTGAAGGGTCTCGATCTCGTTGTAGAGACATTCGCTTCCCTCCCCCATCTAAATCTCTCCGTCGTGGGACCATCCGCGTTTGAGAAAGAATTTGAGAGAATATATGCGCGCGAGCTTTCTCTGCCGAATATAAAACGCTATAGCCGACCCAAAATCATGAAAGACGGAAAAATCATGACTGACGGCATCAACATTTTAGACATCTTCAACAAATGTGGCGCGACCGTATACATGTCAGCTTCCGAAGGCGGTGGCGGAGCTACCGTACACGCCATGCAGGCGGGCATCTTCCCTATCGTAACGCGAAATACAGGCATCTATGAGGAAGCTCCGAGCAAGGTTATAGACGAACCTTCAATAGAAAATATCGCTGAAGCGGTAGAGGACTTTTCAACTCTTCCACCGAAGGAGGTCAAAAAGCTCTCTCGCGAAGTGTGGTCGTTCGCGAGGAAAAACCACACGAAAGAAGCGTTTAGCAGGACATTTGCCGGCTTTATTGATAATATTCTTAAATTATAGATCCAAATGACGCTAGGCGATAAAAACCAGCCCCTTATATCGGTCATTATTCCGGCGCATAATTCTTCTGCGACGATAGAAGGCGCCATACGGAGTATGCTGAATCAGACCTATAAAAATCTGGAAATTATCGTTATTGATGACAACAGCGAAGACAGCACAAAAGAGGTTGTAGAAAAATTCAAAGGATTGGGAAATGTCTTTTATTACCCCCTTAGGTATGACGACCCGGAGAGATTCAATGAGCAAGGCAGAAACATAAACGCGGGCTGGATTGCCAGAAATTACGGATTTGAAAAAGCTCAAGGCCAATGGATTACTTTCCAAGACGCAGACGATGTCTCGCTCTTAAACAGGATCGAAACCGAATATGAATTGGCATTAAAATACGATTCAAACCATGTGTGTATCGACTGGCAAAAATTCGACCCTTCCCTTTCTGGCAAAAAACTTGATTTCGAAAGAATTTTAAAAGATCATCCTGATGCCGTTATGAACCCGAAGGAAATAGAGAAGCTTAGACAGCGGACAAAAGGAATCGCCATGTCACTATTTGGGAACTTACACTCTCTCGTCCCTTTCCGCATAAAACAGCTCAGATTTATAAACAAACTTTTCTTCAGATCCCTTGACCCATACCCCTGCGCGGGGAACAGTCCCCTTTTCAAACGAGAAATTTTGGAAAAAGTGAAATTTAGGAAAAGAGACCATCGTGTTTGGCCGACATTTGTCGGGCGTGGCGCTGATCGTGATTTCAATTTCCAAGTCGCAGAAACATTTAAGAAGAGCTTTGCTTTCAAAATCCCCCTTTATCTCTGGCGAGTCAAAAATCAAAATGAAAAGTACGACGAATACGAAAAATATCTGACATGAACGCCCACTCTTCGCAACTTCTTTTATTCGCATGTCCCATTTGTAAGGGTATCTGCCACTATTTATAAGCGCATCTACCATGAAATTCAGTATCGTCACCCCCGTTTATAACGGCCAAAAATACATAGCCGAGACCATTGAGAGCGTCCTTTCCCAAGAGGGCGATTTTGAGATTGAATACATCATAGAAGACGGCGGTTCAACTGACGGCACGACCGAAATCATAAAGTCATACGCGGAGAAAGTGTCTTCCGGTTCTTTCCCTTTGAAATGCCGAGGGGTTAGCTTAAAATGGACTTCTGAAAAAGACAGAGGAATGTATGACGCCATAAACAAAGGGTTTACAAAAGCCACGGGAGACATTTACGCGTGGATAAATTCCGATGACACATACCTGCCGGAAGCGTTTGCCAAAATTTCAGCCGTTTTTTCCCATTTTGCCGAAGTATCATGGCTTAAAGGCATTACTTCGTTTCGCTTTGAAGACGAGAACAAAGACGAGCCGGGCATATGTTATATTTATAACCGCAAGTGGATAGCAAAAGGAATATACGGAAGATACACCTATTTTATTCATCAGGATAGCGTTTTCTGGAGACGAGAGCTTTGGCGGAAAATCGGAAGTGTTCCCGATAAATACAAGCTCGCCGGAGATTACTACCTATGGATAGAGTTCGCCAAACGGGCTAAACTGTGGTCGCTAAACTCCACTGTCAGCCGGTTTAGAAAGAACAAAGGACAACTCACGGACAACATGAAAAAGTACAGAGACGAACAGTCGGACATATCAAAAAAGGGCGGAATCTTGCCTTTTTTTGTAAAATTGTTCTTTTACGGCAAATCAAAACTCGGATGGAAAATTTTTGACCCCGTTTTCAGTTTTTTGTACACACTGATGTTCCCGAACAGAAACAAGTTTTTTATTGAATTAAACGAAAAGAAAGCTTATCAAATCAAGAAAACCGATTCATACATCGCGAGATAGCTATTCATAAACATGAAAACACCGAGGCGAACATTAAAAAAGATTTCTTTTCTGAAGTTTATTGTCATTATTTTCCAAACATTCAAAGGACAATATGGTACTTTTCAGAAATGTCGAACTCTTTTGATTTTTTTTGGTGATTATCGGAAATACAAAAATATAAAACCAAATAACAATTTCACCTTAAAGACGGAGGACTTGTATCCGCGTATTTTTGACAAAACGGACATCACTCCTCTTGCCCCCGTGTATTTTTTCCAGAATTCCTGGTGCGCCAAAAAAATTTTTGAAAACAAACCGGAGAGGCACTTTGATATCGGTTCGGACGCCAAAATGATGGGCATCATCTCGCAGTTCACGCCGACAACCATGATAGACATAAGACCACTGCCCTTTTCAATGCAGGGACTCTCCTTCACGAAAGGAGACCTTTTAGACCTCCCTTTTGAAAACGGCAGTATAAAATCACTAAGTTCAATATGCGTCATAGAACACGTTGGGCTCGGACGATACGGAGACCCGCTTGACTCTTTCGGTTCGGAAAAATCGGTAAAAGAGCTTTCCAGAGTTCTCGCGGAAGGCGGAAACTTGTATGTTTCGGTTCCGGTTGACCGCGACAATATCACGTATTTCAACGCCCACAGGGCTTTTAGGCGCGACTATGTATTGGAAATATTCTCGTCCTTGAAATTAGCAGAGGAGATGTATATTTACGGAGATAAAATGACCGCTCAATACGACAAATCAAAAGGATTTGGCACGGGGTTGTATCATTTTCAAAAATGAAACGGAAAAAAACAATAATACTTTGGCATGGCGGAGGCGAGCTGGGAAACCAGCTTTGGAATTTTGCAAGTATTTATGCTTACTGTTTGGAACACGACCGTGAATGCCTAAACTATTCTTTTTTCCAATACGGAGAGTTTTTCAACATGCCGGTCGGAAATAAGTTTATAAAAACGCTTTTCTTCTCCCCTTTCAAATCATATAGGAAAAGAAGAAACGGCCTGCGTGTTAAAATAGCGAAATTGATTTATAAGATAATTTACCTGAAACCGATTGAGATTATGTTTTCGCAAAAAGTTGTCTCATCCGAAAACTTGGAAAGCAAAACGTATTGCCTCCCGCCGACGCAAAGACCGCCGGAACTTTTTAGAAAAGAGGAGGACAGCGATGTCGTTTACATGGTTGGCTGGCTTTTTAGAAATCCGGAAGGGTTAAGAAAATTCAGAAAAGAACTGCTTGATGTTTTTGCGCCGAAAAAAGAAATCATGAATCGGACGGAAGAAATATTACGACCCTTGCGTTTAAAATACAACAACATAGTAGGAGTCCACATACGGCAAGGCGACTATGCTTTTTTCAAGAGCGGAGAATATTTTATTGAACAAAAAAGAGTCAGAGAAATTCTTGATGAGTACATGCGAGAGAATAACATAGATGAAAGCAACACGCTTTTTGTGATAACGTCCGATGGCGCGGTCCAAAGCAAATTCTTCAATGGATTGAATGTTTATATTTCGAAAGAGGATGCCGTGACCGACCTTTTCCTTTTAGCAAAAACCCGGACAATTATAGGTTCCGACTCCAGTTTCGGCGCTTTTGCTTCATGGTACGGAAATATCCCCCACATCATCTTCAAAAAAGATAAAATGGACTGGCAATACTATAGCGACAAGAATTCCTACTTTGAGAACAAATACTGCACTTTAGTGAATTATTAATAAGTCGACTTTATGGACTTCTTATACTCTTCGGATATCGCCCACTCTATATATTTGTCTATGCCGTCCCAAACTGAAACCTTTGGAGAATAGCCAAAGCTTTTGGCGAAAGATATGTCGGAAGGAAAACGCAGGACTTCCCCCGGCCTTTCCGGACCGTGGACCACCTTGACGCCGAAACGTTTCGCGATATATTCCGCGATATCCTTAATCTTGGTGTTTTGACCGCTTGCAAAGTTGATAGCTTTGCCTTTGAGGGCCTCGCCGTTATTCAATACAATATCGTAGGCCTGTATTATGTCGCTCACGTGAGTATAATCTCTCGTGGATTCCCCTGTTCCGAAAATGACCAAATCTTCTCCTCTCATGGCATTTGCCACCAAAATCGGGATGAGAGCTCCGAAGCGTCCGCTTTTTTGCCTTTCTCCAAACAAGTTAAATGGTCTGACAATAGTTATATCCACTCCGAATGATTTGAAATACGAGTAACTTATTCTATCGGCGGCCACTTTGGAAGCGGCGTAAGGACTGTTTGGACGAAGCTCCGCCGTCTCGTCAAGAAGCTCGCTGTCTTTCAAGTCATGGCCGTCTCCGTAAACTTCGCAGGTAGAAGTAAGTATCAAACGATTACCGTTTTTTTTAACCGCCTCCAAAACGTTGTATGTGCCTAAAATATTGCCGTGGAAAAAAACCATAGGGTCTTCTTTCAGCGACTCGTCAACATTTATATGAGCAGCCAAATGGAATACGACATCTTGGCCTCTGACGCTTTTATCCACTATCTCTTTATCGGTTATGCTTCCCCAGATAAGATCTATCTTGTCTTTCACTTGAGACAAGTTGGCTTTGGAGGCCTCCGAATATGTATTCAAAACTGAAATATCGTGACCTTTTGATATGAGGTATTCGGTCAAATGACTGCCCTGAAAACCTCCCCCTCCCGTGATAAGAATTTTCATAATTCTTTCAGAATAGCATATTGCGATTTCAAATAAAAGCGGCAGGAAAACTCTCGTTTTCCTGCCGCTTGAAAAATGTATCAGGTTTTATAACCCTCCTCGTCCCATCCTTGCAAGGATCTCTTTTACCAGCACCCTGTGGTGCTTGAGAGTGTCGTTTGGCAACCTATTTACCTCAAAAAAATCGCCAGGACCACCGTAGTCCTTGACCATGCGACAAGAGAAAAGAAGCGAGATTAAGTGTCTGACTCCGATCTTCCTTTTGACTTCCAACCAACCGTGATTCTCCGGCCAAGTTACGCTGGAATTGTCTTCCAACTCCAACTCGTCCGTAAGGAGTCGTTGTATCGCTCCTTTGACATCTTCGTTGTCCCTGACCACAGTACCCGGCATATGCCACCCCTTGAACTCCTCATCTTCCCTGTAGTGCAGTAGAATTCGTCCCATTCCCTTGTCAAAGACCGCCAATTCAACCGGCACTGTGATTATTTTTTTCACAAGCGCGTGGAAAACATCATGGGGCAAAGGCCATTCCATTTTTTCTATAAGTTTGGCCAATTCCGCTTCCTCACCTTTTGTTAACATGCTATACCCTTTCTTGGTTCGTTGTTTACCTAACTTTTTACATGATACCACTTTAAAAAACCTTGCCAAGATTCGTTAACTTTTTTCACAATGGATGACAGGAATAAAGATTGGAGTAAAAAAAGCGTGACAAAAGCAGTTAACAATATTTTATTTTACTGGAATCATAGTATTAGGAAGACAAAAAAACTGACCTCGCATGATAGTATGCCGATCAGTTTTGAATGGCTCAAATGAAAAATGAGCGTCGTCTTCTATTCCATTGAGCAATGAAGCATTTGCCTCTCGGATCCAATAGATGAACAAGAAGCATCGCCCATTCCAGAGTGAAATCTTTCAGATTCACCCAATACCACATCGGTATTACGCTGGCGACACAATCCCTATATCCAAACCGCAAGGTTGCCCAAAACCGTAGGGCGTGTTGCCAATGAGTGACTATCGTGATTTCAGCGTCTCGGTCACTCTCTATAAAAGCAAGCGAGAAGGCGATGTTTTCAAAGGTGTCTTTTGACATACCTTCGCACAGTATAACTTCCCCAGAGATGCCACGTTCTTTAAGCCACGAGAACATGAGAAAAGCCATTGATAATGTCTGCACGTCCGGAGGAAAACATATCCCTCCTGAGACAATTATCCTGTCAAACCCTCCACTTTTCCAGAGAGAAATTCCCCTCTTGAGACGTCTCTCCGTGGTCGTGCCGGACAACTTGTCACGTCTCGCGACTTCGCACGATGGGATCAGTAGGTATTTCATAATCAAAATATTTTTAAGAGCTTATCCTGAAAACACGAAGTTGTAGCACAAAAGATAGCTGGCCACAATCCACTTCTGATAAGAGTACCATCTTAATAACTATTGTCAATAGCACCTTGTCATGACAGCTCCGACAAAAAAGGTTACTATTTACAACAATGAAAACCGCAGGAAAATTTTCGGCTTTTTTTATTCAAAATATTCATTTTTTTATTTTGGGTGGCGCTTTTTTACTGTCCTCCTTCGCACTCGCGGTCGTCCTTAATTTTGACATGTCAAGGTTGGAACTTTTCGGCCCAACCGCCAAAATATATTTCGCAGGCATAAAAAACGGCCTTATACTATCCGTCATTATATCACTCATCGCTTTTGGTTCTTTTTTATTTTTCCAAAAAAAGTTACGGCAAATTTTGGAAAATTTAAAGCGTTTTTTTGAATCATTAAGCAACGCGAAACAAAACACGCTGATTCTCTTAATCTGTCTTCTGTTTGTATTCTTAAGCCACGGCGGAAACATTCTAAACGGCTACTTTAACATGGACGATTTTGAAATTGTCGGCCTCAATCATTCCCTGCCTTTTTCCGAGTCAATTCTTCTGCCTCACGGCAACGACCACGTCCTCCTTCTCTTTATTGCCGAAATGAAAGCTCTTGACCTTTTATTCGGACTAAATCCGCTTCCCTACAACATTTTCTTTTTCGTACTTTTCGCTCTCATTCCCTTTTTCACTTATCTAACTTTCAAACGACTGGGGTTTGAACTCTCAAGTTTTTTCATTTTCTTAATCATCTTTGCCGGCGCCTCCGGCTGGACGGAGATATTTACCGGTTTTTACATAATGACCGTTTACCCGCAAGTGCTTTTATTTTTTTCCATAGCGACGTGGAGTTATCTCGCTTGGCTTGACTCGCGGGAAAAAAAATATATGACTATTTTTGCCACTGCTTTGATGTGTTCATTATTAGTGGACACGTCCGGCATCTGGACCATACCGACCATTATCATATTTATGATTGCTGTAAAAAGTTTCAAAGACGGAAACCCACGCACACATAACATACATGAATAAATTTCTTAAAGAAAACAAAATACCTCTCGCCTTAGTAACCGCGGTTGCCGTGCTATATGCTTTGTTTTTCTTTATCACATTTACCGTCATACAGCCGGGAACATTTCTGACGTCGCTTGATGGAGGCATATTGGAAACAGATTCTTCCATACAAAGAAAAGAGAACTGGAGACCTGTTCCTCTGGCAAGGAACTTTTCTTCATTGTTCGCTTCCGGCGTTTCCCTTTCCGCTTTTGCTCCAGATATGGAAAAAATAGCGGCCCACCCAGCCGTAGTGAAAAGCGCGGAAAAACTGTGGCCGACTTTAGAGATTTTGATTTTGTTACTGAATGGAGCTTTGCTGTGGCTTGTCCATAAATACTCGTCCAAGAAAGAACATTATATAACCGCTTACCTCCTTTTGGGAATATTTATTTCAATTTTGATGGTGATATTGGCTCGGCCGGACCACAACACTGTGCCGGATTTTGACTACAGATATGCCGGACCGCCGTACTATTTTTATTCCATATTTTTGACCCTCGGAGCTTTGTGGTTTATAAGAGCAAAAAAAGAAACTGCCGGAAAAGTTGTCATCGCGACAATAATCGTCATATTGGCTCTTCAGCAAGTTTTTTCATTCCATTCTTTAAGGTTAAAGGAAGAATCCGTCCAAAGAAAGGAGGCCGTCCTCAAACTGGAAGACACTTTAATCAAAGAACTGGCCGCTCTTTCCCAAAACGGCGAACCTGTAACAATTCCGAACCTCACCGGAGCGCATATTTTTCAAGGAATGCCCGGATACACTTTGGCCGACTACATTTGGTTCTTCGGGACAGATACGCCGATTGCACTTGCGCAAAACGAATTTATGCCTCCGGATGTCAAGACCAAAACCGTAAAAACGGTCTCAAGCGTTAGAGATTCAACCAACCCCGAGTTTTTAAGGCTTCTGGGAAAAGAAGGGTCCGCGATCAGAACATATTACACGTCTCCTGTTCGCCTTAGAATGGAAGCGTCTCCCCCTGAAGATTCACAAGAAAGCTTCAGGAGTGACCATGTCAAAGGTAACGTGCTTATAAAGTCCGGTGAATTTGATCCTGAGGAACTCACCACGGTGGAATTTGTGCTCACCACTGATAATGTCTCTGGTAATATAGAACTTTCTTTTAGCTATAATAATGATTTTGAAACGACGGGAGAAGCCGGAAAAATAAGGGTGGACGACTACACCGCGTACCTAACGAATGCTGACAAACGACTTTATAAGATAACGATAAACCTTCTTCAAATCTATACATACTCACTTTCTTCAAAAGTATCCGAACTAACTCTACATATCCCAGATAGTAAAAATTCTTCCGTAAGTAATCTCATCATAAAAGAACAATGAACTAAAACAGATCTCCAGATTTTTCTGACTTTTTACATACCGACAATATAGAAACTCCGAAAGGAAAACTAATTTTTTTTAGAAGAATTCTTTCCAAATTAAAAATAGCAAAAAACAATTTATTCAAAAATACATTGTTGATATCAAAATCAGATTCTCTATTCCTTAGATTCAACGCCCTGCTCAACAGGCGAACAGCCGCAATCGGAAAAAAAAGAAAACTATTAAAGTATGTTGTCCTGAATGGTAAAATACATCCGGATTTCTTAATCACCGTAAGCAGAGAGCTCTCGGTATATCTTCTATAATGATGCGCCACTTCATCCTGAACCCCCCACAAAAACATATAAGCAGGAACCATAACGATGAGGACTCCACCGGGTTTTAAGACTCTTTCAATCTCTTTCATCGACAACTTTTCATTCTCTAAATGCTCCAATACATCAAGAGCCGTTACGACATCAAATACGTTATCCGGAAAATCTATCTTGTCCGAGGCCATGACTTTAATATTTTTAATACCTTCTGAATTTCCAAACCTAATCGCTTCTCTTGAAACATCTACACCAAATGCTTTGTAACCCTCGGAAGATAATTCTTCCACGAGAATCCCGGAACCGCATCCGAAATCAAGGATTTTACTCTCTTTATTTTTTTCAAGTACGTTATGAAGGACGTCAAAAACAACGCGCCGACGCACTTTCATCAACCAATGCTCTTTCTCAATCTTAAAGTAGGTTTTATAGAATTTTTCTCTCATTGACAAATTTTTACAGCAAGCCCAGTCTAAGCTTTATCATGTCTGTGATTGTATGGAAAATAACACTCGGCTTTGAACCGATAGCTATCCCAACCTTCCTTTCATAATGAGTCACCGGGAATTGCTTTATTTTGAAACCCGTACGCTTGGCTTTTATCATCATTTCGGCATCAATGAAAGCCCCACGAGGATTGCTTTTAATCTCCAAATTTTCTATAACCTTTCTCTTAAATATTTTCATTGAACAGTTTATATCCCGAAAAGCGGTGAAAAAAAGCAAAGATATTAAAAAATTGTGCGTCCATGACTGAAACTTCCTAAAGGGAGAAACCGCTTTTTTTATGGCGTATCCGGCTATGACGTCATTGCTCTCAAGCAAATGCAAACCGGGTTCAAAATCAAAAACGTTGTATTGATTGTCGCCATCCGTATACATTACATAATCATATTGCGATATTTCAAAACCCTCCTTAAGAGTCGCCGAGTAACCGGCGTTTTTTTCATGATGAATAACGCGTACATGAGGGAAACGTTTGGCCAAATCTTTTGCCACTTGAAAAGTGTTGTCCGGACTGCCGTCCTCAATTATCAAAATCTCGTATTTCAAAGCGTTTTTCTCCAAAAAATCCGAGACGACTGGAATAAGGTCGGGAAGGTTTTTCTCCTCCCTATAGGCCGGACAGAAAAAAGAAACGGAACTTAGTTTGTTTTGGCTATTCATTTTTTTTACCAAACTTATGCGAAATCCACAAACGCAAAATTTTAAAGATAATCTGCACTCCGTGGATATAGCTTATTTTTTTACCTTGACCCTTGTCTCTTGGATTATAAGTAACAGGCACCTCAATGACTTTATAGCCGTCCTTCAAAAGATTTACAAGGAAAATCATTTCGGAGTCAAAACCTCCCCCTTGAAAATAACCGAAAGTTCGGCGAGGAAAAAGCTTGTAACACATGAGAGCGTCCGAAAAAGAAGAGCCGTAAAGAAAGTTGATAAGAGTGGTTATGGACAGAGAACCAAGTCGCGACAAAGACCAGTCCTTCTGGTTGCCGTAAAACATCTCACGAGAACCCATGACAGCTGTTTTTTCTTGAGGCGATTTCTGAAGAGCTTCAAGAAGCAGAGCTATCTCCGCGGGATCACACTCAAGGTCGGCATCCTGAATGACGGCAAAATCTCCAGAAGCTTTTTTCAACCCTTCCTTCACGGCGCTCCCTTTCCCACCGTTTTTGGACATGTGAACGGCTTTTATCCTCGTGGAAAAACTGTCAATCACCGCTTTTGTTCCGTCTGAAGAACCGTCATTTACGGCGATAACTTCTTTTTGCCAACCAACGGGAAATGGCGCGGCTAAAACCTTTTCAATTACTTTGCCGACCGTCTTTTCTTCGTTCCACGCCGGTATTATTATTGAAAGTTTTTTATTTGTCATTTTTTTTTGATTTCCGCCAAATAATTTGACGTTAAAAATATTTCATTTCTCTCCTCGTACCGATTTATTTCCCTAAGTCCCCCACCGGTTATCCTGTAAATTTTATAACGTTTAGAGAGTAACCGCCAGAAGTCCTGAAAGAAAGTTTTGGAATCAATGTTACAACCGCCAAATTCAAATTGGATAAAGTCAATATTCCCAAACATCTCTTTCGCTCCCTCAAGAACACGAAGTTCGTGCCCCTCAACGTCAAGTTTGAGAAGGTGTATTCTGGAGATTTTTCTTCCGGCGCAAAAACCTGAAACGGTGCCGAGTTCCACGTCCTCCTGTTTGGCAAGCTCCAAGTTAAAGTGTTCCAAATTCCGATTGTAAAGAGAAGCCAGTCCTTTTTTGTCTTTGTTCCCGTAAATAGGTCCGACTCCCGCCTTGTCGCTTAGTCCCAGTTTGAAAACATTCGTAAATTCTTTTGAGAGTTTGGCAAAAAGCTCTTTTTGCGGTTCAAAAAGATAAAGGTCAGCTTCAGGAAAGATGTCTAAAACCGCCCTGGAATATTCACCGACATTTGCTCCCACGTCAAAAACCACCATCTTGCCCGACCCGGAGAGCGACAGACGGCTTTTGACATAACTCAAAGCGCGTAATTCGCCGTTTGCGCGCATATCCGGATTTCCGAATCCGAGAAGAAAAAGAATTTTGTTGTGCAATTTTTCCAAAAATCTGTACCACATATCAATATATTCTACCCCGAGGAAATATAATAAACCTATAAACAAATATGCTCCACACTGCTATAAAACCGGCAGAAATAACTTGCGAAAACATATACGGAATGCCGAATTTCTCCACAAAAACAAGCATCATAACGGCATTGGCGCATATGTTAAAAAGAGCTATTACGACATACATGCCTGCCTGATAATGGACTTTGTCCCTTGTGGTGTCCCTGAAAGTAACCAATTTTTGAACAACGAAACTGACCAAAACCGAAATGGCGAAAGCCAAAGTGGAAGCGTACAAGTACCACCAGCCAAGAACTCCCGCGAACAAAAACAAAAGAAAAATATTTGTAAAAAAAGAAGTTAGACCGGCAAAAAGATACCTGACGAGAAAGAAAAAGATGTGTTTTTTCAAAACCAAACCGTCAAAAACCGACTTCACAAAACCGGCGTTTGAAATTTTAAACGACGGTTTATCTGCCTTTTTTTTGAGCAGAAAAATCTTTTCATGGCTGATTTTGGGAAAAACAAATCCCAAAATCGCTTCAAAAAATGGCTGTTTTATTCTGGCTATTCTCGGAAAACGCCACAAAAACGGCACAAAAAAAGCATAATTCTTGACTCTTTTGACTTCAAAGAATTCGGACACCAAAGAATCAAACTCTTTAAAAGACATCGGGTTTTCAACGTGAAAATCCTTTTTTATTCTTGAATAAAGAGAATTTTTTGACCCGGGAGTGGAAAATATGTATACGCCGTCGTCTTTGAGTTTTGAAAGAACGTATCTGAATTCCTCTCGCCAATCTGACAACGGAACCCCTATTTCCACGACAATATCGTATTTTTCTCTCGGCTCCTCCCCTCTTACAAAAAAAGAAAATCTCTTGTCGGCCCCGTACTTTGCCACGGCTCTTTCTACCATTTGAGGCGAGGTGTCTATGCCTGTAAATTTTTCCGCCCATCTGAAGTTTTTATCGCAAATTTCCCTCATCACAAAACCATCGGCGCAACCGATATCCAAAAGAGACAAGCCCCTTTGATGACCGGACGCTTCCCTTTTCACAAACTCCAAAAGAATGGAAAGGCGTCGTCTAAAGAAATACTTTATAAAGTTGTCAGTGGGACCGAGATATCTTTTCTCGGAGTACAGCCGGCTTTCTTTATTGTAAAAATCAACATTCTTTTTCATTTTAATTCTTTTCAAGAAACAGAATGATTTTCTTGGCATATTCGTCCCAAGTATATTTTTTTACGTCCAAAAGGGCTTGGTCCGCGATTCTTTTGCAAAGCGAGCTGTCTGAAAGCATTTTGGAAATAGCCCCGCCGAGCTCTTCCGGTCTGTCCGGTTTTACAAAAAAACAGCTCCTATCGTTTAGCACTTCACGAATGGAAGGAAGGTCGGAAGCGATTATCGGAACGCCACTTGCCATGTATTCAAACATTTTTATAGGCGAAGTATAGCTTACGGATTCTTCCGACTCCGCGCTGTTTGGCAAAATCAAGACATCCGCCGCTTTAAGGTAAAAAGGTATGTCTTTGCGCAAAACATGTCCGGAAAAGGCGACGCCGGAAATGTTTTCCTCTTCCACTTTTTTCTTGTATGCCTCTACGTCGTTTTCGTCGCCACCGACTATAAAAACTACAGCATTCAAGCTTTTGACTTCCGGCAGTTTGACTGCTTCCAAGATAACATCAACGCCTTTCCATCTATAGAGGTTACCCGCATACATTATCACTTTTTTATCCGCGGGTATAGACAGTTTTTTCTTTATGTCTGACTTGCTCTCCACTGTGGTAAATTCAGAAATTTCAACGCCGTTACGCGCCACAAGAGAATTTTCAAAACCTCTATCTTTCAACTTTGCGCATGTACCTTCGGAATTGCAGACAATTTTCACCTTCTTGTCCAGAAGGAATGAAAAAAAAGAACGGTGTCCGGACCAATTGTGCGCGTTGTAAACAACCTCAAATCCGCGCGCCCTTAAAAGAAAAGCCACCATAAAATCGCGAGTAAATACCACCCTGCCCTTTTCAATCGGCGAAAAAAAGACCGTAAGAAAAAACGCCATCGACTGTAAATGAAAAGCCAGAGCTCCTATATACCTTTCCAAAAACAAAGGATCGAAAACCGAAATAACCCTGATTTTGAAATTTTTCTTCAACCCGTAATAGGCGAAAACGTCATCGCCTATGTCGTTTATTCTGTAAGGATGCCACAGTTCAACGTCGTTTCCCAATTCGGCAAATTTCTCGCAGGTTTTGGCTATTTGAAAACCGTGAGCCCTTTGATTAGGCATTCGTGTATTTACGATATAGGTGATTTTCATTTTGTTGAAACAGGATTTAGAGAAGAATAGTCGTCCTTTTGCCTTTTTCTTTCAAAGACGGAGTATAGAGCGATTGTCAGTATTATCGGATAAACAGGCATTCTAAAACGCGCGTTTACGGTAAGACCGTTTGAAGGGGTCGTACCGGCAAAATACAGAACCGTCGCCAGAGAAAGAGCGACTGAAACAGTGAACATTTTCCGGCGCAAAAGCAGTATTGTTCCCACTAAGAAAAGCGCGGTTACAAGTAGCCAAAAGAGACGCATAACGAGCACAAGAACGAAAGGAGAGAAAATATATTGGTAGACCGTTTTTGCAAATTGGACGGGTGAGAAAAAGAAAAGCTCAAGCGCCGACCTTGAAAGATACCTCTCCGGAGTTATTCCGGCGTTTTCAAGAACAGTGAGCATGCCGTCGTGTGTAAAGAAAGTAAATATGTTAACGGCTGACACTTTAATGAACGATAGTTTGTTTTGCCACAGCTCCCCAAAGGCCTCTTTGTTAAAATCTGAAGCATTGGCGAAAGTTAAAGTTTTGAGATCCACTCCGGTCTGCTTTAGAAAAGCATCTCGCGCTTCGTTAAAACTCGTTCCGTTTTCCACGGACAAAACGGAAGGGACCAAAGTGGCGTAAAGGTTCAAAGTCGGCATAATGGTCATTCCGGGAGCGCCAAAAACCTTGTAATTCCTATACAACCACGGAGATAAGACAAGTACAAACACAACCGCAAACAATCCGAAGTGAAGAAAAACGGTTTTTATCGGCAGTTTTTTTCTGACAAACCACCACAAAAGCGGAAGTAAAATAATGGGTAAAAATTGTGTTACCGTTTTTATAAGAGTAGCCATGCCTAAAAGCAAAGCGCTTAAAGCCAGAAACCGCGCGTCGGTATTTTTAAAATACGTCAGGAAGGCGATAAAAAACAAAAGGAAGATGAAAATGAAAAGCGTTTCAGTAAAGAAAATTGACGAAAAAAGGACAAAGTTCGGTTCAAGAGCGAGAAAAAAACCGACAAGAAGCGAGATTTTTTCGGACGGCACTATTTTGAATGCCACAATTTTGCCCAATACGGGTATGATAGACCCGATTATGACCTGAACCACGACAGCGAAAGCGAAGTTGCCGAAGAGAAAAAGCGAAAAAAACAAAAACAGAGGATATAACGGCACATGTATGGCGCTCGGCTCTCCGGCAAATATGGCAAAACCCTCTCCTGCCTCCAAGTTTTTCGCCACTTCAAAATACCAGTCGGAACCGTGAACGGTTTCTTCAAAATTACCGCCATTCGCGTCCAGATTTATGAAAAACAGAGCCGCCCTGGCGATAAGCGCCAGAGCAAAGATGATAACCACTATTTTATGTTTTCGGAAAAAGTCGGTCATGTTAATCCAAAGAACGGCTTGGTTTTATTTTCTGCCATAATACACCTCTACCGCGTCAAGTCCTTTTTCTTCTTCCTTGGTGTTGGATTTTTCTGTCTTGTGAATATATCCCCTTTCTCCTTCCAGACAGTATTTGCTCATGCGGTAAAACGGTGACAGGGCTTTTATTTTATCTTTAAGATTGTGGGCCGAAATAAAATCCCTCAATGGTTTATCGTTTTGATTCCAGTCACTCAACTCTGAAAAATCCCCCGAGGTGGTAAATTGACCCTCGCGAGTAAGAGTGGTGCGTGAAAGATCAAATTTCCCGCCCATAAGATCAAACATCTCGCGCGTAAAAAATTCAAACGAACCGCGTAAGGCGAACGGCTTTGGTAAATGCAACCATTGACGGAGTCGTCGTTGCGCGTTGCCGGTAGAATTCGTCAAAATAAGCCAATCTTCTTGCGGAAGAATGTCCATGAACATCCGGTCGGTAAGGATGAAGTTGTCATCGTGCGTGACGAGAAAC
The DNA here is from genome assembly GCA_030699905.1 of bacterium. NCBI lineage: Bacteria > bacterium. Next base: position 44,992 of record JAUYKQ010000010.1, on the reverse strand, counting down.
TTGTCATAATTTTTATAATCGTTCTTCTCAAGCCACTGGTTGGTATTTCCCCAATCTCCCATCGTATTCGGCTCCAATACGTATTTCCATCCTAATGCCTCTATTTCTTCCACGGTTGCGACCTTACGATACAAAAGACGGTCATAGAGAGCTCTTCGGTCATACCCTAAATTCAGCAATAGATTCTTTTTTTCCTCTATGGCGTATGACGGATCACGATGTGATACCAAAAACATTTGAACCTCCCATGCTTCAGGTATCTTTTGCGCCGCTATCTGTTCAAAGAATGCTATGGGGAAATGCCACCCCCCGGCGATAACGGCTAACTTTTTTGCTGTTTTCATATAAATTAAGTTCTGGTTAAATACAGTCCTCGACAATTTGGAAAGCTTATCTCCCGTTCATTATACCTGTCTTCCCAAAAAGTTCTAAATGCTTCGTGACTTCTCAAGTATCCGACAAACGTAACGGATTCTCCCCGAAACCTGCGCTTTAAATTCCTTATTTTTTCTTGGACAAAAGCAGACACCGTTAGCATATACATAATCCCCAAAAATACTTTTTGAACGCCAGCTTCGTCCATGTAACGAAACATTTTCCTCCAGTCCTCATCTGAAAACTCACGCTCGTTGCGGTATATGAAAACGACACCTTCCGGGTCCGAACCAATTTTCTTCCAATGTTCCGCGTTAAGGGCATCAAAACGCTCCACAGTATCACATTCAATAAAAACCCGTCGCAACCGATCGACGCCCATTTGGGTTAACTCAGATGCTACGATCTTAATATAAGGCAATCGTTTTTTTAAATAATACTCAAAAACCCCACCACCGGCTCCAATAGAATATACAGTCCTTATACCTTCTTTTTCAATTAGGGCAACAAAGGCATTTATCCTTTCCTGCAACTTGTCGTCCTGACCATCCTTGTTTAAAGAAAGTTCGTGTATCCATGTCTCTCTGTCTTGCGGGATTCTGTAGCGGGGATGTTCATCTCGAAGAGTTTGCCAGCTTTCTTTTGAGCGCAATTCGCCATCTTTCAGACGTCTCCCTATGTGACCAAACGATGCGTAATGGCGAACGGTGACGGGAAACGGCAAACTATTGATATATTTAAGCGGTCGTATCAGAAGATTCATTAAATATTTTAATTAAATTACATATCTTTTTTACATCGGATATTGTCACTCCCATATGCAGAGGCAAAAGCAAATACTTATTCTCAATCTCATCCATTATGGGAAAATTCTTTCTTCCGCCGAATATCGTATAAATATCGTTTCGGTAGTGTTGCATACCGCTCTCTATGCCGTGGTCTTTCAGATATGCTCTAAGCTCATCTCGTTTCTCCGTCAATAGCAAAGCAAACCACGGATACGCTGTGATACCGCACTCTTTATAAGTGGTCATAAGTTTTCTGTGATGCGCCACGGCTTTATCAAAAACTTTCAAATTACCGAGGCCAATAGAAGCGCTTATATCGTTCATGTGATATTTGTATCCGGCATCCTTCAGGTCAACATCGCCGAATTTTTGTTTTTTTTCTCTGTCATAACCGAACCAGCGAAGTTTTTTTGCTTTTTCATAATCGTCTTTTTTCTTGCACAGCAATGCGCCGCCGTCTCCGGTTGTCAGTGTTTTTATTGCTTGAAACGAAACGCAAGTATAGTCGCTTTTACCCCAAAAATCAGAGATGACAGCTTGAGCCGCGTCTTCTATCAAAATGATGTTTTTTTCTCGAGCGATTTCCAAAAGCTCTTTCAATCCCCGATTGTTGCCTCCGAAATGGACGAAAATTATGGCTTTTGTTTTGGCAGTGATTTTCCTTTTGACATCCTCCACGCTTATGTTCAAATCACGGTCAATATCGGCGAATATTATTTTTGCCTTTCTTCTGACGAATGGGATATTTGTGGCGGTGCAATTGTGTAAAATTATGTTCTTGGAAATAAAATTGTGATTGTCTTCAACATCAATGCAGTAAACCCAATTTAAGTGCTTTTTAACATCAAGAGGTTTTTTATTTTTTATAACGGAAACAGAATCATAAAAAATCCTTGACCTATTCAGCTCCCACAATTTTGGATTAAATGGGCAATTCAACCTTATATCCTCTGGCAACTTATATCTCAAAGATTCCGGGATATAAGGGGCTACCATTCTAAAAAACTTAAAAGCATTCGCTTTTTTAATTATTTTACCTCCATTGTGGCCATTACCTATGTATATACGTGGAACCAATTTACCGTGTCTATAATTACTTTGTATTGAAGCTTTCACACCAAGACTATCATTCAATATGCTTATCAATCTCTCATTATCTGCAAGGGTAAAAGATTCTGAACAAATGACCGCGGAATTCCCCTGCCTACTTCCGTCATCCATATACCAGACAGCAAGAGAAAAAAGTGTAATTTCTCGAAACGAAGTCGGTAAAATTTTCTTACCGTTTTTATACCAATTTTTCCTTTCTAAGTTCCAGATAGGCGAAGAACGAAAAATCGCCCCGACAGCTTCACCGCTCTGTTTGTACTTCCCTTTGTTATAACTTTGATGCGCAAAAGAGTTCAATGCTTTAATTTTCAAGTTAACATAATCCTCATTTACCTTTTGCTGCAAAAAACCAAATCTGCACGAAGAGTTATCAGATCTGCCAAATCTAATATACCCGTCACCAAGCATACTGCCTTCAAAAAGTTCTTTCTGTTTGTCATTTAGTGAATAAAAAGAAGTAGCAACCATATCATTTTTCTTCAAATCTTTTGCGAGAATATACCCTCTCTTAGTAAGAATAGGATGGTTTTCAGTAAGCCACACCCCTTTACGACCAGACTGAGATCGAGAAACAATAGAATTTTCAAAGTATACTCTATACCATTTTCTGCCCGCAATGGGATTTTTATGCCAGCCGATGACTTTTTTATTTTCAAATTCTCCAGTCTTTAGATTGTAAGAAACGACTTCACCGTTATATTTTTGATTAACCATTTTTTTTATCGACATTTTACGACCATCAGAAAGCAAGACCGTTTCGTTTTGATAAAGACATGTCAAAATCGGGGTTATGACCTCATCCCCCTCTCCAATTCCCGCAAGTTCATAGGCAAGCTCTAAAGCCGCCGTCCCGGAATTGACCGCCACAACATTTCCCAGCCCAAACCTCTTGGCAAACTTTTCTTCAAATTCTTTGACCCTTGGACCTTCCGCGAGCTGGCTACTTCGGAGTGTTTTGATGACATTCCAGACGGCATACCAGCTGACAAATGGTTTAAATAGCTTTACCTTTCTCATATAATGCGTAAATTTTATCATATCCGCAAAACATTACATGCATTGACACTTGCACATAGTTATGCTAATATATTTGTGGAACACGGTAAAACAAGAACCAAAAAGAAAGGGAACGAATGAGAAGTTTTGAAGTATTCCGGCAAAAGTTTGCCCGCTTTTATGAAGCGGTAAAAGCCGGCCATGAAAATTCAACGAGACAACATCAAGGCCACGGCCTTGACCACGATATCACCGTCGCCCAAATCGCGGTTATGATATCGCCGGACGCACGGACGGGAACCAAAGCGTGGGTTGCTTCCATGCTCCACTCCACCGACAGAATTGTTCCGAAGGGAGATAAGGGAGCGGAAGAGTATCATGTTAGAAAACGCCTCGCATTCCTACCCGAGGGATACTTCACCCCTCAAGAACTGGAAGAAATTGTTCAGGCAGTGCTAAGACACGCCGAACTGAACCGAGACGACCAATCGCTCGTCCAGCAAGTATTGATGGACGCCGATCGTCTATCAAATCTCATGCCGTCGGTGATAATTCGAGCCGGGCAATTCCAGTCCGATATTCCCGCTTTCGAATTCGAGTACTTGGACGGAAAGCGAAATCCCGCCTCAACTTATCACGAGCCCAAAAGTGTACTCGACGATTTGAGAAACAATATCATCGAGTATCCGCCAAAACTTCGCCTTCCCAAAGCAAAGAAACTGGCCATCGATTACGTCAACCTTCTCCACGGCTTCATCAAAGCCGTGGAGAACACAAATAAGAATCTGGGGTTGGCAAAGGAGATGGAATGAAAATTTGGAAGTGTACTACCTCATGGCAAGTGCCGGAAACAAGCATCAAGGATGCCGGAGCGATCATGTCGCATGCGGCCGCAGAAAACAGCGATTCTAAGCCAAGTATGGTCAACATATTTCTGGCAAGCGTCGTAGAAACTCTCTATGCTCAACTGAGAGTGCCAGTAATAATTCAAGGAGAGCTGAAACCATACCTGCCGAATGTTCCGCTAACTGCCGTTAGTTTACGCCAGACGGAAGCATCGCCGAATTACCTCAACACATGGGATATAACCCTTTGGCTAAAATCTCATTGTGACAAATTAGGTGTCAAGAGGGTAGTCATGGTTTCATACTACCCTCACTACTGGAGAGCGTTTCAGTCCGCAAGGAATGTGGGACTTATTCCTCTCGTGCCTTCGGGTATAGAAGAAATTTACGACCCGAAAAACAGCCAATGGTGGGCCAGGAGAAAATGGTTAAACAGACCGTACGAGCTAATGGTTCGCTACTATTCTGTTTACAGGGGCTGGCTGTAAAACCTTTCGTCCTGTCTCCGAAGCGAAGCTTCGGATATACTTCGTTCTTCAAAAAGGAGGCCCCAAAGGCCTCCTTTCCTTTTATCTTTTTTCTAATCCAAAAGATATTCCTTCAACCCCTCCTCAAAAGTGTAAAGCGGTTCCCACCCCAGTTCTCGTATCTTTGAACCGTCCATTTGATATTTAAGATCCATGCCCGGCCTGTGAGAGGGATGAGTTTTAATTTCCATGCCCGTAACCTCTCTGGCTTTTTCTATCAAACTTTTTGTAGTGAAGCCGTCATTTAGCGTGACATTGTAAACACCGAGCCCCTTCTCAAGAATAAGGTCAATGGCAGGCGGAATGTTCTTGACGTAAATATATTCTCTGTATCCCTTGCCTTCCTGATGAAGAGGTATTGAATATCCTTCTTCTATACTTTTCTTTATGGCCGACATTATCTTGGCCTTGTCTTGCCTCGGGCCGAACACGTTGCAAAATCTTGTTTCCGCCGTCTTGCCTCGCAAAGCCGGATAAGTGTTGTCGTAAGCGACCCTGACAAGAGAGCCGGCCGCTTTGGCGCAGGAGTATGGATTTTTCGGGAGCATTATTTCATCTTCACGCATTTTATGGTCGCACTCACCAAAGACCTCATCGGTGGAAACGTAAATCAGTTTTTTAAGATTAGGCAGAATCCGACAGGCCTCAAAAACATGCAGGGTGCTTAAAATATTTTTACGGACGGTTCTGTACGGTTCTCTGATTGAGTAGTCCACATCGGTAACGGAAGACGCGTGGATTACATAATCGGGGTTCTCCCGAAGTATGAGATTCACCACTCTTGGGTCGGCCATGTGATAGTGGTAGTGCGTAAAAGAATCGTCTATTATTTCCGGACAACTGCCTTCAGAGAGGTTGTCTATGACAACCACGTCCCAGCCCTTCTGAACGTAGTATTCAGTAACATGAGAAAAGATAAACCCCAGACCACCTGTTATTATGATTTTGGGCGACTTGCCGGTTGGCGAACGGAAAGTGTTGCTTATATGGCGTATTTTTATACGAGTTTGTTTTATAAAAAAAGACAACATGTCGGTTTCCTCTAATATATATTATTTTAAGCCGAATGCAATCATCTCAGCGGTAACTTTTTCCATAAGTTTTGAAAGAGAATGGTTGTTCGCGAACACCTCCAATTCTCCGGCTATTTTTTCTCTGTTTTGGAGTTTAAACGCGTCGGTTAAAGAGCGCGCCACGCTTTGAGGGTCTTTTTCAGTCGCGCATTCTTTTGGAAGATGGCCGAACAAAAAAGAGTTTGAGGTAACGACGAAAGAACCGCAACCGGCCGCTTCCACTATTGTTTTGTCAAAAGAACCGTCGTCAGTAAGATTCAAGTATATTTCATGACCGCCGTAAATTACAGGAAGTTCTGACTGTGGCAGAGCGCCTTTAAAAACCACGTTTCCCGAAAGGTTGTTTTCTTGGATATATTTTTGGAGTTCGGCGCGATATTTTTCATCCTCAACAGCGGTAGGGCCCACGATAGTCAAAACCGTTTCAGGATAAATTTCCGCTGTAAACTTCAAAGCGCGCAGGGCCACGTCAATACCTTTTATCTTGGCCACTCGACCAACCATGCATATAGAATGCTTTCTTCTTTGGAAACTTTCAGACGGCTTAAAAATGGACGTGTCCACGCCAGCGGGCATCACGGAAGCATTTTTAAAGCCCGCGGTAAAAGACAGATTTGAAGTGTAAAATACTCTGTCCGAAAGAAAAACGGACAAACGAGTGAATATTCCACCCCTCGGGTGATTTCGCCAGAAAAAGATTTTCTTGCCCGTCAATCTCCAAAAAAGGCCTGCCAGCAAAACGTACTCCTCGTTCATATGAACAAAGACGGCGTCATAGCGATGACGCAAGCTGAAAAGTAAAAAGTAAAAAGTAAAAAGTATTTTAAAACGAGAAGCTTTTTGTTCTTTGCCGAGAGAGAAAACTTGCACGTTATGAGGCAGATTATACTGGCCTTTTTCAAGGCAAATCACAATTGCGGACTCGCAACGTTTGGCAAACTCTTCAATCCAACTGTGAAAAAACCCGAGTGTCGGGTCTTTTTTATCAACTTTCTGCGTAACGATAAGAAGTTTCATTGCGCGACTTTCTTTTCAATAACGGATACGCGTATGACATTGATGAATCGCCCCGATGTTTTTGTCATGCAGACGATTGACTCCATTAGCATTTTAGTGTGAATGTCCAAAGTCCTTTGTATGCAATCAAACCGCTCGCACATCATCTTAAAATTAGCCCTGTTTTCCTCCTGGATTATATTTATAAACCGCTTGACATCATCACCTGTATATTCTTTCGCTTGAACGGTTTTAGAAGATTTGTTTTGGAGGGATTTAGACATCGGTTAATTATATATCTTGGATACAAAAGTACAAGTTTGCATTTTAGGGATTATTTGAAACATCTTCGCCATAAACTCCTTTCAAAAGTCCTGTGTCTTTGCCTGTGGAACGCAAAAGCTCAATATTTTTTCTCTCGGCTGCTTGGAAAAATGCCGCGCCTTTTGAGTCAGAGGTATTTTCCGCATAAAACTTTGACAAAGCGGCGAAATCTTTTATAAAACAATTTCCTCCCGCTCCTCGACCGCTTTTGTGGACGGGCTTCGCGTAACGGCCACAGACCAAAGGGTCGTTCAAGATCGCCTTTTCTATCGGCTCCCAGTCAGCACCAAGTTTCCGCGCAATATCATACATTGCATTGAAGAAAATTATCTGCGTATAACCCGATCCGTTATGAGCGTATTTTATTATTTCCGCTTCAATACTTTTGCAAGTCAGCGAGAAAGGAGCTTTCGGCAATACCGAATGCGCCCTCTCGGCCGCAGAACGGAAACTCGGGCTGTCTTCCGGCATTCCGACAATGTTCATAAAAGGCATCCCTGTGTCTTTATCGGCTGTCGCTTCGCTTAAAAATTCAGGGGAGTTCAAAACAATGACATCAGGATTTTCACGCTGAATTGACATCGTAGTCCCCGGCAAAATGGTGGATTTTATAACGGCTATCTTGCCTTTGCCGACAAGAGGAACTACATCGCGCAAGATTGAATCGTCAAATTTCACGGAAAGTCGCCCTCCTTCACGGGAAGCTTCCTCCGACGCTAAAGCTTTGGCGGACAAGTCGGCGGGCACATCCGCGCCTTTGCGTAAAGCTTCGGCGGGCACAGTCGGTGTAGGCACGGCAATGAATACGATGTCGCATTCTTTTATCTTTTCTTTATTGGCGGAATATTCTGGCTCCAAGGCGTACCTCGTCACGGAGTATCCCCGCCTTTCAAAATCATCTGCATAGTTTCTGCCGATGTAGCCCTGGCCTATAAATCCTATAAGAAGATTTTTGGACATTGAAACATTTTATATCAAAATCTGAATTTAGAACATGTTTGAAAACCCTACCACAGATATTTAAGAAATCCGCAAGCGGACTGTTTCGCGCGCCGATTCCGCAAAATTCGGTAAAAAATGACTCATCTTCGGTCAGAGCACCTCGGTACACTTCCCTCATCTTCACCATTTTTTCCTCAAATTTTGCAAAATCGGCATCGCGATAGGTTTTTCAAACATGCTTTAAGGGGACTGTTGCCGAATATCCATTTTGGCTGATTTCCCCAAAATTCGGCTACGGCTTGTTTCAAATTTTTGGCCAATACTTTAGAGCATTAAGCCATAAATTTGAAACTTCGCCTCGCACGAATTTTGAAAAAATCAACTCAAAAGCCTATTCGGCAACAGTCCCTTAAGAAAATACTGAAAAAACCGAATTTTTGTATTTTCTCAAGTACTCTTCTTTTGTGGGAAGGCCGCCTTGCAATTTCCTCCGCGCATTTTCAACCACAAATCCGAAAAGAGTTCTTTTTTCCATAAAAGCCGTCATTTTTTCTGAAAGGCATTTTGCGTCCCCGGGTTCGCAAACAAACGAATACGCGTTATCCATGAGAAGTTCCGTCGCCACCCCGACAGAAGTGGAAACAACCGGTATACCGCAAAGAAGAGATTCCGCGACAGCAAGACCGTAACCTTCGTACCAAGACGTCTGCAAAACCAAATCAGAACTTTTGATGTAGGAGTATGGGTCGGAAGTCCAACCTTCAAACACGACGTTTTGAGATAAATTGCTTCGCGCCACTTGCGCCTTGAGGAACGACATCTGTGGACCGGAACCGACAATGACAAGGCCGGCGCGCGGATGTTTTAGGACGACTCTGGAAAAAGCGTCAATGGCCAAGAGTATGTTTTTCTCCTTTGTAAAACGAGACAACACAAGAACGATAAAAGTGAACTTTGGATATTTTTTATGTAAATCCGCGGTTACGGGAGCGTTTTTTATTTTTCCCTCATCCAAAAACATGGGCAGAATTGAAAGTTTTGACACCTTTATATTTTTATATTTAAAGACCAAAGAATCGGCAATGCGTTTTGATACCACCCGTATGGCGTCTGCTTTAGGCAAGACACGGCCGGCTAAAAATAGCCGAACCATGTTTAGAAAACCTCCTTTTTTAAAATAAGGACTCAAAAAGTCGGTATGAATCTGTACGTGAAGTTTAGCGCCGGTTTTTTTTGCAATACGCGCGCCGGCAAGACCGCATTCAAAAGGGTCTTGACAGGAAACAACAAAGCCGTTTTCCTGATTTGTAATTTCAGATTTATGACTTAGGATCTGAACACCGAGGGCAATTGCGTCAAAAACATAAAACCAGCGATTCCGTGAACAGGTCGGATAAATCCAACAATTATCCGATATCGCCATCTTCCTGTCTCCGTTCTTAAATCTCAAATTTCGAATCTTGAATTTTTTTGTCGTGAAGACGATAACATGAAGCTCGTCAAAAAGTTTCGCGTACTCCAAAGTTCGCGACAGGACGTCGCTTTCTTCTTCAAATAATTTTCTGTCTGTTCCTATGGATAAGACCTTCATGACAGTGATAAAAATTCTTTCGCGATATCTTCGTAAGTGTGCACGAAAGTGAAACCCTCCACTCTTCTTCGGTACTCTTCATAAACCTCCGGCTGGCATAGGTCTTTTATCTTTTCCGCGATATCGTTTTCATCTTCAGGATCCGCGAACATTCCGACGTCTTTCAACCTGTCGTAAAGACCGTTTTCTCTGGTCAATATAAAGGGTTTGGAAAAGCGTACAGAGTCCAATATCATATTCGGACTTATGTCACCCAAAGACAAAAGTACCACGGCATAACATTTCTTCATTTTTTGAATAAATTTATCGTATGGCTCGTTTTCAAGATCAAGCTCTATATCTCGCTCCTTCACTTTCGCCATGGCAAAAGCCGATTTGAGTCGGGCGTGGTTTTTCCATTTTAGTTTGCGTGTCGCCCCCAAAAAGGTCTTTACTGTCGGTTTTTCCGACTTTTCTTTCGGTCCATAGTAGTTTTCAATAATGGCAGTATTTTGCCAGTTCATCTCATAAGGCCGAGCCCAGATGCTTCTCTGCCAGTCGGTGCTGAAAACCACCTTGTCGGCCTTTTTCAGAGTCCACTTCGTTAAAGAGAAAATGACTTTTTCTTTAAAAGACAGTTTGGCCAATCTTGTGTCGTAAAAATTTTTCAAAAGAACAGTGTCTCCCGTTCTCTCCACATACGACTCCCACAGAAAATCTCCGCCGGTGCGCATGACATGTTTTTTCCCCAAAATTCCGGTGGCCACGGCAGTCGGGAAACCAACACTGAAAGAGTCCAGTGATACGACAAAATCAGCTTTTAGCATTCTGCCGAAAACACGCAAAAAGAAGAAAACATGACGCAGACCGGTAGGAAGCAGGTTTTCAAACTTGTAATGAACGACAGAAACAGCGTGCCCGAGCGACTCAAATGCGAGGGCCAAATTTTTGGCATATTGGGCAGGACCGCCGATTTGCGGAGGATAAATACCTGTGGCAATGACGATTTTCATACAAACAATATACACGATGAAGAGGTGTCGGACAATTTACCTTATAACAGTAAAGTCATCCGCGTTTAAATCCGATTGCTTGTTGTCCGAAACCGGAAAGCTTTCTTCATCTTCCAAAATCGTGCTTCTTTGCGACAAAGTGGCCAAACGACCGACTGAAGCGGAGGCGACAATTCCCAAGACAGAAAATAGAAACGCGCCCCAAAGCCATTTGGCCGGCAGGCGACTATCTTTCCTTTCGTCGCCGTACGCGGATGAAACTGAGGCCAAGTTATGCACCTGCTTTAATTCTTCAGATTCGCTCCGGTCTGTCTCTACTAATCCCTCTTCCCTGTCGTTCTCGTTAACCGCGAGTTTTTCATTCCGAGCGTCTTCCTTGGGCGGATTATCTTCCGTCCCTGCGAAAAAGGTCTCCGGAACAACAGACGCATCTTCGTCTTGGCCGTCTTGAACAGAGCTTGTGACTGCCGGTGAGCTGTCTTTTTCAGTCGGTTGGTTCTTTAAAACATCTTCTGTCTCTTTTTTACTTTCAAACGAGTACTCGGCGGCCACTTTGCCGTCCGGAAAAAGAAGACGAGGCGCTGAAGAAAAAGAACTGGCGACAATTTGCGTAACTGAAGCCGGAAAAGAAACCGCGGTACTTCCAAGAATAACGGTATTTCGTGGAAAAGAAAAAAATCTGCCACCGTTTTCAATCCTCCACAAAGACATGTCCAGTTCATGGGTATTATCATTTCTTATCTCTATATATCCATTCGGACCCTCTTTGATTTGAGAGATATGAAAGTTCCCCGCTACCACTTTCACAGTGGCGCGGGCAAGAGAACTTTCTCCATCCTTCTCAACCCTTAAGGAAACGGCATATTTGCCGGGTTCTCGGTATATATGCGAAACATTCTCCCCCATAGCGGTCGCGCCGTCTCCAAAACTCCAATAGTAATCGGCTGTTTTTAAAAGCTCGTTTTTTTCATCAAACGCTTTACCATCAAAGAAAACCGAACCTCGAGCTGTTCCCACTTCCGGCGCATCTATAAAAGCTCTGACGCGAGAGACAGAGGGTGTTGATAAAACGCCGCTTTTTTCGTTCTCGGTAGCAGTCCCCTCCGGCGCGCTTGAAACGAAATTTTCAACCCCCGCTTCCCCGGTGACTTCCCCGATGAGAATCGTCTGCGATATCCGGTAATTTACGCCCCATTCCTCCACAGGCCACCCGACGCAAGAGCGGCTTTCGCTTTCCGGCCTAAAAGCTATGACCGCCTTTATTTCATGGGAACCGGAAGATGTGTCCTTGTAATAAAAATTTCGGTTGGCCCATGTTTTATTTACGGTAAGAACATTGGTAGAAACCCAATCTGCCTGACTGGAAGAAAACTGCCCTGAAAGTGACGACGTGGACAGGTAAACGCAGGCCGTCTGGCTTATACCCTCGCTGTCACCCGAGGAATTCTGCGCCTGAATGGTTATTTGTTTTGAAACCTCTCCGGCTGGCACGTTTTGAGGTTCGGAAACAAATTTGAATTGAACAACTTCAGCAAAAGCCGGAAAAGTCAAAAAAAATGAAACCGAAAAAAAGAGTACCGCTTTTTTAAAATTTAATGACATTTCTCAGACGCGTGTCCGCGGTTCGGTTAAAATCACTCCCCTTCCACCCGCAAAGTTTCCCTCAAAATATTTTCCGGCACCTCCTGCCCTGCCAAGGAGGACGGAGCTTTGGGTTCTTTTTTTTCTTCAGGCCTTTGCGGATTTACCGGTCTGGGTTCCGGCCTCTTAAATTGGCTCTCTTTCAGAGCGCCGGCAGTGTTATTTTTGTTGTTTTCCGATTCAAGAACTGACGCTAAAGCGGCTCTAAGTTCAGAAAGGTGCTGTCCGGTCGGCGCTTTTTTCTGCTCAACGTCAACTTTTCTTGGCGCTTGAAGATTAGAAAGATGCAAAGAGGGACTTTTGGGGCCACCGGAAACAGCGTTTCCGTTTCCTGTAAAAACATTCGTTTTGTTTATGGGTATTTCGTTTCTGTTTTTTGTCGGGTTTCTCCTGTCTTCCGAAGAGTTGCCACGATATGGAGCATTCTGCCTTTCCATGTGAACGTTCGGCCTGTTGCCGATATCCGGCTTGGTGTTTTTCGGTTTCTCTCTTAGATCCGAACGATTATCTCTGGGATCCGAACGATTGTTTTCGTATTTAAATTCAGAATGCCAAGCCCATATGTTTTCCTCCACTTTGAAACGGGGCTGGCCGAAAACTTCCCGCGAAGAGGCGATGACTCGGTCTTTATAAGAGACAAGGGGTTTTTCAATGGGAGGCAAAGTAGTCGCCGAAAAAGGCGGAGACGAAATACCGTCTATCATGAGCTTTAAATAAATTTGGACAAACCCGAGATTTACCAAATCCTCCGCCGTAAACTGCGGGGCGAACTCTTTTTCCAAAACCTCGGCATCAAAAGCTCCTACACGAAAAGCGACCGTGGTGCCGACATTGCCGAATACGGCGGCTCGAACTTCTTCCTCCATTTGCTCTATATATTGATGAGCGATGGTCAGATTCAGTTTATACTTTCTGGCTTCGCTTAAAATGTCGGCGAACGATTTGTTGGCAAAGGACTGAAATTCATCAACGTAAAGGTAGAAATTCGGAAGGCGCGACTCAACTTCATGGGTGTCGGCGCGACTCATGGCCGATAGGTACATTTTGGTTATAAGCATGGAGCCAAGCAAGTTCGCGTTCCCCTCTCCCACGAGCCCTTTTGAGAGATTGACGATTACGATTTTCTTTTCGTCCATTATTTTACGCAAGTCAAAAGATGACCGTGGCTGGCCTATGATGTTTCGTATAAGCGGGTTTGAGGTAAACTGGCCGACTTTGTTTTGTATTGCCGGAGTGGCCTCTTGAGTGTAACGGTCAGTGTACTTGGCGTATTCGTCCACCCAGAATGATCTGATGGACGGGTCTGTTATATTGTCCACCACTCTTTTTCTGTACTCTTTGTCGGCAAACATGCGGTTTACGCCGAGGAGCGTGGCATCCGGAAATTCCAAAAGGGCGAGAATGGTGTTGTTTAAAATATATGACATGCGGGCGCTCCAAGCGTCCACCCAAATTTTTTCAAAAGTACTCATAAGACCGTTGGCCACCAAGTGGCGTCTGTCCGGGCCAACGTCTTCCAGAATATTGAAAGATATAGGATACTCCATGTCAAAAGGGGCGAAATACAAAACGTCTTTTATTCTGTGTTCCGGAACGTAATCAAGCAAAAGCTCGGCCGTTTTGCCGTGCGGGTCTATGAAGGCCATGCCGTTGCCTTCTCTCATATCCTGGACGGCCATGTTTTCAAGAAGAGTGGACTTTCCCATTCCTGTTTTGCCGATAACGTAAACATGTCTCGAACGGTCGCGAGCTTTTATGCCGAAAGGCACTTTACGATTTCTGGAATCGGTTTGGGCCAAGTATGTGATTTTGTTGGAGTCCTCCATGGCAATCAACAACTTACAACTATGCAAAAAATAAAGCGGGGTTTTCTTTACTTTTGTTGTTGGCGGTATGCAGTAGGTTGTTGGTTATATTATACAACTATTTAAAGAATATAAAAAAAACACTGGCGCGAAGTTCCACTTCGCGCCAGGAAAAGATCCGACTGACTTCACCTTCTCAACCAGCCCGACAGATTGTGTTACCGCCGGCATCCCTCACCCCCTCGGGCCATCTCTTATCCGAGACTCCCCGTGGACACATTTTAAGGAGTGCCATTCTTTCGCTGCTTCCGGGAATCTCCAATGGATTCCTCGGGCCATTTTTGTCGTCAAACACTTCCATCGCCAGACGATCTCGCACCACTACGTCTTCTCGTGCCATAACAACTTTGATTCTTGAGAGCGTATGCCTATGGCATCGCCCTCGCATTTTTCCCCGCATCATAGGATTTGCGCGGTACGTCCGCACCGCAATAAACAAACCCGTGCTTCATGATGTACCCTGGATAAACATTCTACTGCTTTTTAAAATAGAGTCAAGAAGGGTGGGGATAACTCAAGATGCAGATATATGAAAACTCGGGATACAAAAAGGGCCGGAACCGCGGACCCTAAAAGAAAGAAGGGAAGCACACCTCCTTTTTGGCACAAATCCGCAGTCCGGCCCACACTTATAATACATCATGTAGGTAAATTTGTAAAATTTCTGTTTCGTTCAGTTAACATCTTGAGACGACAAAAGGGCACCCCGAGTATAAACATTGCTTGGCGACCAAAGCAACCAAGAAGAAAGACCGACGTCATACACCGCCTGTATTTGCGCTTTGACTTCCGCTATGTCGTAGTTGCCTCCATAATCAAAATCCTGAAGCCAAGGGCGAACTTTATTTTTATCGTATGCTTTTTTGGTGTATAACGCGGGAGAAGTTGAAGCTATTTCAGTGGAACCTATGGTAAATACTCTGGTGGAAGTCGCTACGGTCTTCTTTACAGCTTCGCTTATGGCAAAGTTTACGATCTCGTAAGGATGTTTATTGGGGTCTTTCCAGCCGTTAAATCCGGAAGGATAGTGTGATGGGTAGACCATCGGTGAAATATAGTCAAAGTAAGGCAAGGTTTTTTCCCAAACCTGGCCTATGTTTAAGTCAAAACCTGACACGGCGTTCGTGGTCATGCCGAAAAGGTCGGCGGAAAGTACCGGCTTATGGCCAGAGTCATCCGTGTAATCAAGTTCTTCGGAAAGAAATTTAAAAAAATCCTCCAGGACATCCGCTTTGGGACGGTTTTGGCTTTTGGGAAAATAAATGTCTTTCATCGGACCGTCTGAAGGAAAACGTATGTAGTCAAAGTTAAGCTCGTCAAAACCCAAAGCATGCGTTTCCTTTGCTATTCGCACTGTATAATCCCACACTTCTCTGGCTCCGGGGTCGGTAAAAGACAAGCCCTTGTTGTCTTTCCAGACACTGCGGTCGCTTTCCTTCAAAACTGCAAGGTCCGGACGCAACATGGCCAGATGAGGATCTTGAAAAACCGTGATGCGAGCTATAACGTAAATGCCTCTGTCATGCAAATCTTCAACGACCCCTCTTAGGTCTGCCACGGCGCACGTGCTTGGGTAAGCGTGGGACAAACTCTCGCTCTCCGGAGGAAAAGCCAAACGACCGCTGTAGTCCTTGACATCTATGATTATGCTGTTTATTTCCGTTTCTTCCGCGAGACGAATGAGTTTCTCTCGGAAAGACGGCGTGCCTGCCACACAGCTCGTCATGTAGATGGCTTTGACTGCTTCGGGTGTGGCGACATGCGCGACAAAGACATTGTTCTTCTTATCTTTTTCTTCTTTAACATCCAAAGGAAAAGAAATACTGGCCCTGCCGTTTTCAAGAGATTGGTATTCAAAAGGAAGCGCTTCCGGAGTAAAATAAAAAGATAAAAAACCGGCAACAAACATCAAAGAAAAAGACCCTCCGGCCAGTAAAAGAAAAACGCGTGGATTTTGCTTTTTTTCTTCCCTTTTAATTTGTTTCAGTGGTCTCGGCATTTCGGACTTTTTGGTTAGTCATATCATTCACTCCCTCTTTGGAAAGTCCTTTGCCGTAAGGAGAATATGAGTCGTTTTTGTTAAAATAAGGACTGCCGGCGAGCTTGTTTTCCATAAATATCGGAGTATCAGTCGCCACACTTTTTCTATTTTGCCTTCTCATTTTTTCTTTTTCTTTTCTGTAATATGACACACCTAAAAGACCGGAGACAACTCCTATGCTTGCAACAAAAAAACGATCCCATGATATCGGAAAACCCAAAAAAGGCAACAAAATCAGAAAAATGCTTAATGTTATGAGAGTTTTTGATTTGGCCATAATTATAATGCGAATCTACAGATTATATCCGAATACTGTAAATAAGTGAATAGGAAATGTGGTACATGAGATATCTTAACATAAAAAAGTAAAGGCCGCGCAGGTGGAAAAACGCGCGGCCTTGTGATTATTTTTTCTTTTTCTCTTCCTCGGCTTCTTCTGAAGCCGTGTTGCGTTTTTCCGCGGCCCTTTGGGCCTTTTGCATGCGCTGATAAATGGCGTCGCAGGCGTGACTGATCTCCTTAATGGCATCAGTAAACCGCTTTCGCCAGCTTACAATGGCATTCGGATCGGCGGGCAAAGATTCTCGTTCGGCACTAAACTCTGCACGGAGCTTCACAAGTTCCACCCTTAGGTGCGTAGCCCTATCAAGCTCTTTATTGAGCTTCTCCTCTTGCTCTACCGCCTCATTTAAAGTTCTTCTGAGACGGGCCTCTGCCGCTTCCAGGTCAGCGACCTTTTCTTTTGTATTTTTCATGCATACCTCCTTATCTTACTTAATTATGTACCGAGCGCGGAAAATGTAAACCCGTAACCTTGGCTGCCACTAACTGAAGATAAGTTTATGATGCCGTCCACCGACCACACCAACCACGCTATGCTTCGTAATTCAAGATTACTTATGGTAAAATACAAACATATGAGTAAAGAACTCCACAAAGAAACATGCGAATCATGCGAGCTGGGCAGGGGGCACTTGATGTTGAATGAAATCAAGGAATTTTCACGGCAAGTTCCGGACTGGACATGGGAAGAACACGAGCGACTTAAGCGTAAATTTGAATTTAAAGATTTTGCCGAAGCGCTTGCTTTCGTAAATAAAATCGGCGAAATAGCCGAAAAAGAGGGCCATCATCCGGATATTAAATTCGGATGGGGATACGTGGAAGTTACTCTTTACACTCACTCCATCGGCGGTCTTACGGAAAACGATTTTATATTGGCGGCGAAAATAGACCGGCTGTAGCCGGTCTATTTTCTAGTTACAAGTTAAAAGTTTAAAGTTCCGCTTCGCTCAAAGCAAAACGCCGGTTTTACCGCCTGTCAAAAGTGGCGTTTTTTAAAATTTAAAAACATGTCTTTGAAAGAAAAGAGCGTCCAGACGATATTTAAAGCAAGGAAAGGCCAAGATTGTATGAAGATTGAGTATACGACCAAAAGCCCTCCTCCTATAAAGTTCCCCACATCATAAGCCATACTGTCTCTATCTATTTTGTGCGCCTGGTTTAGAAGAAAGAAAACAAGGATAATCCCCGCACCTATTGTCCCTATTGTAGTTACTGTGTCCATATTTATTAGTGATTATTCGAGGAAAAATTAGAATTTGATTAGAGATCCGATATTATTACCACAAACTCCCCTCTTACCTTTTCCTTGTTATTTTCAAAATACTCCAAAAGCTCGTTAGCCGTGCCGGATACGACTTCTTCGTGGATTTTGGTAAGCTCACGACAAATGGTAATTTTTTTCTCCGGCGAAAACTTTTTAAGGGACTCAAGGGCTTTTAAAATGCGATGCGGCGACTCGTAAAAAACATACGGCCTTTTTGCGGTGGCAATTTCTTTAAAAATAGTTTCCCTTCCCTTTTTGTGAGGCAAAAAACCCAGGAAAACAAAATCGTGCAGGGGAATACCTGCGACAGAAAGCGCAGATGTAAGTGCGCTTGGGCCGGGAATTGCCTCAATTTTAACTTCAGGCAAGCTCTCCTTGATTGATATTAGAAGCTTTCCACCCGGATCTGAAATTCCCGGTGTACCAGCATCTGTAACAAGCGCGATCTTCTTCCCCTCTCCAAGCCATTCAGTGACTTTATCGGCAGATACGCCACTTCTCTCTTCGTTCCAAACGGACAACTTTTTATCTTTTATTTCGTACCTGTCTAAAATCCGCTTCGTTACGCGGGTGTCTTCACAGAGAATGATATCGGCCTCTTTAAGCGTCCGCAAAGCGCGCAGGGTGATATCTTCCATATTACCTATTGGAGTGGCTACAACGTATAAAATGCCATCACTTTTCATCATTAAAGTACAATACCACGGAACGCTAAACACGCAATGAGCATGCGAGAAATGAATACTGAACACACTTTGAGTTACGAAATACGGCAGGCACCCCCCCACGAGGAAAGTCACAAAAAAGTGACTTGAGCCCCCGGCAAGCGCCCTTGGAGCGGTCACTTTTTTGGGAGCTTTCCGAGTGGGGGGGGTAAAAAGCAAGTATTTCGTAATTCACAGTATAGACGTTTAAAGCTCTGCTTTTCTCCTTTATACTTTACCCTTTCTACCTTATACTACTCTCCATGAGTCAACATTCTCCGTTGTACGAAAATATCAAGAACAACCCCGTGGTCTATGTTACCCGCGACTTGGAAAGGGCGTGTGGCTTGCCATTGCCTACCGAGGGATACCATATTATCACTAACAAAGCGCGAAAAGATGCAGACCCTCTTTATGGAACGAAAGAAAACGTAACGGTTGTTGTTTCAGAAAAAAAACTTGACACGCACGAGCTTTTGAAACGCGAAGAGTCAATAGAGCTTTTTTCCCGCCTTGGCAAGGCCGGTTTATTGGTTTTCAAGAACACTCTCGCCATTGAAAGAACGGCAAAAGAACTGGGCATCACTCTTTTAAATCCGCCGTCAGAGATCGCCCGTCTGGCCGAAGAAAAAACGAGTCAAGGACAGTGGCTTGAGAACTCGTCAAAGTTTCTGCCTCCTCATGTGATTTCAAAGATAAAAGAAATTAACCTGAAAAAATATCCCTCAATAATACAGTTTAACCACGCCCATTCAGGCGAAGGAACACTGCTTGTAACAAACAACGCCGAACTTTCAAAACTTAAAACGAAATTTCCGGAAAGAGAAGTCCGCTTGAGCGAATACATAAAAGGGCCGGTGTTTACGACAAACGCCGTGGTCTTTGATACGAAAATAGCTCACGGCAACATAAGTTTTCAAATTACCGGACTGTCTCCTTTTACCGACTTGCCTTTTTCATCCGTAGGCAACGACTGGGGACTACCCAAGAAAATGCTATCCAAAGAACAGACGTTGCAGATAAGAGAAATAATGAGCGACATCGGCATGATTTTCCAAAAACATAAGTGGCGCGGACTTTTCGGGGCGGATTTTGCGATGGACGAAAAAACGCGTAGAATTTATCTTTTGGAGGTAAACGCCAGACAAACAGCCAATGTCGCGTGGGAAGCCACTTTGCAGAAGAAAAACGACCCTACCGGCCTTTCTGTTTTTGAAGAGCACCTCTTAGCTCTTCTGGAAATGCCCCTGCCCGACCTGCCTTCCACGGAACTTAGAAATGGCGGACAGCTAATTCAGCGCCTAACTGACGACTGGTTAAACACAGCCCCTCTTCTTAAAACTGACAAATTTGGAAAAGAAGGACTTTCGGTTCACGCGAAAAATGAAGACAAGCCGAACGCCGCCATCTTGCAAATACAAAGCCAAGACAGCGTGCTTGCCGATCAAAAAAACTTAAATCAAAACGGCGAAAAGATAAAACGTCTTCTCCCTCTGTTTAATGTCACGACAAAAAAACTTTTGCCGGAAGCTATTGCCATTGTGAACAACTACCTTCACCTACCCCTTCCGGTGCCTGTGCCCTGCCCCTACTTCAACAACCGCAGATCGGGAATTCGCGGAGCGGTAAAAGCGGCCATAGGAAAAGGCAGTGTTGAGGAAATAAAAGAAGAGGCAGAACTTATCTTTATGAAAAACCACATGGATTTTTCCAAACTTGATAAAGAAAATATCATCAAAATCCTGGTTGACAACAGGATCGGCGTGGACTGCTCCGGTTTTGCCTACCACGTTTTAAATGCCGAGGGCATCGCTCGCGGCTGTGGAGCTTTAAAATCTCGTATCTCTTTTTCAAATTCAAAATCGTTCTCGCGAGCGCTTCTCTCTCGTCTGCGCACGATACAAAACACCTCGGTAGCCACTTTTTCCCACGACGCAAACAGCAAAGAAGTGAGAATTGACGAAGTGTCCCCGGGCGACTTTATAAGCATGTTGCACGACAGTGAAGACGAGAGGCAGTTTAACCACATGGTCGTGATTTCCGAAGTCAAGCGCCAAGAAGAAACTCCCCTGAAGTTAAAATACGTTCACTCGCTGGCATGGCCTTCTGATGGACCTTACGGCCACGGCGTGAGAGAGGGCGTTATAGAAATCACGGACGTTACAAAACCCGTTTCCGAGCAAAAATGGGTGGAAAATGGAAAAATGGGCGCGGAAAACCTCACCCAAGAAAGAGCGAAAAAGTCAGAAGTTAGCATCAGGCGACTTAAATGGTTTTAGATTGATTTTACTACCTCGTTAACTTGACTTCTCTAAAGACAAGCCGAGAATGCCGACTACGGAATTCCAGATGAGGCGCGTCTCGGCCGGCGACTCGGGTTTTTCTTCGTGTTATCGGTTTTGCAAACATGTGATAATATTCCCCTATGTCTGAAGTTGTTTTAGACGCATCCAACCTTTCCTTGATTATCGGCTTTATTCCCATGGCCATAGTGGTGTCTTTTGGCTTAGCGCCGATAATGACGCATTTTTTGTATAAATACGACATTACCGTGGGAAGGCGTGGTGGCTATGACCCGACACTGCTTTTGGAGTCCCGCAAAAGCAAAATGAACACCCCGACAATGGGTGGGATTCTTGTCATATTTACCGTCGCGGTCATCACCCTACTTTTTAACTGGGAACGTAGTTTTACTTGGGTACCGATTGGAGTTATGCTTCTTTCTGCCTTTCTCGGCGCCTTAGACGACATCCTGAACATTTTCGGCACAAAAAGAAGGAGTCGTGGCCTGAAACAAACACTGCTTCTTATCCGCGTGCATCACGACTTAAAAGCCCGAGTATGGCTCGCCATCACTCTGCCTTGGGTTGTTTTCAAGAGAATGTCCATGTGGATAGGGTCGCACCCCGGCAAAGGCGTTCATGTTCACGAGAAACTTATTTTGCAATTTTTGGCGGGCGCCATTACGGCATGGTGGATATTTTTTAAACTTGGAGAACACTGGAGGGAAATCTACATTCCTTTTTTAGAAAACGGAGGTTCAACATTCTTAGGCCCGGCAGGAGCAGACAGCTTTTTAAATATCGGGATTCTTTTGATTCCGCTTATTATTTTTGTAGTGATGTTTACAGCCAACGCGGTGAATATCGCGGACGGTATGGACGGACTTGCCGGCGGTATGCTTATTCCAACCTTCGGTTCCCTTTTGATCCTTTCTTGGATGGGCGGTTTTACGGAAGTTGCGATTTTAAACGCGACAGTGGTTGGAGCCCTTGTAACTTATACTTATTTTAACATCAAACCGGCGAGATTTCAGATGGGTGATGTCGGTTCTTTGGGACTTGGGGCTCTTTTGGCAATAAATGCCATAGTTATAAATCAAATGGTGGCCTTGGTTTTCTTGGCTTTTATGTTTTACGTGGAAGCTCTGTCGGTAGTATTGCAAATAGCATCCCGAACCATTTTTGGCAAAAAGATTTTTAAAATGGCGCCTCTGCACCACCATTTTGAGCTTATTGGCTGGAGCGAGGAGAAAGTCATAATGCGTTTCTGGATAATACATTTGGCATTTGTAATGACAGGAATATGGATAGCTCTGCATTGATAAGTCACCAATCAATCCCAAATCTAAACACTAATAATCCCGAATAGGGATTCGGGAAATTTGAGATGAAAATTAGAGATTGATTAGAGAACATGTATTTACACTGGAACGAAAAAACCATTACCGACTTTTCTCACGAAAGCGTTGAGGCCTTGTACAACAATGGTTATGTTTTCACCCGTCTTGGCAAAGGAGTAATGCACCAAACCAGAAGCGCGAGAATTGCCCTTTCAAAATTTGAGCTCTCAAGCGAGAACCGGCGTATCTTAAAAAAATGCGAAGGATTGAAGATGGAGAAACTCCCTCTCCCCTTGTCTTTGTCTTCAGACGATACACGCTATTCCTGGCCCATCGGCAAAATGGCCAAGGACTTTTATGCGTCCCGCGATGCGGACTTTAGCGCGAACAAAATTAAAGAACTTTTAACTAATCCCGAAAAAAGCAATTTCAACTGCCTCCTCCGCTACACGCTACACGCTACACGCTACACGTTTGCTTACACAATCTGTTACGACTCGCCGAATATTTTTCACTACTCCTATCCTTTTTACGAATCTGAAGCCCCAAAAGACACAGGTCTCGGCATGATGCTTCTTGCAATTCAACAAGCAAAAGAGGACGGCAGAAAATATTTTTACATAGGTTCACTCCAGAGACCTTCTGACACGTACAAACTCCAATTTGAAGGCATGGAATGGTTTGACGGGAACGAGTGGAACACGGACACGGAAGCAATAAAAAAGCTATTGAATGAATTACCCCTCAACAAATCTTAAATTATTTTATCCATTATCCGGCCGAATAATGGATATGGTATGTGTGAGATATACCTGAAGTCAGGTAGATTATACATTTTCTCTACCGGGAATGGGTTCAAACGCAACTTGCGAAAGGTCTTCTTCCGACGAATCACTTCCAAGCAACTCCAACTTTTCTTCATATCTAATCATCAGTTCTTTTTTCACAACCTCCAATACGGCACTTAAAGGGATGTCTTTTCCATAACCGTCATTATCAACCAAAAGCCAATCGATTCTATCTCGTGACGCTGGCCGTAAATCCGTTCTAACCCCTGCCATATCAGAAAAATTTAGTGACAATGCGGTAGATCCTCCCCTCCTGTCACTTGCTTTTTTAAGACGCAAATCATCAGCCATCTTTTTTTGGATGACCTTTACCACATCAGCTAATACAAAACTTCTTAAAGTAGACACTCTGTGCGCCAACCACCCCTCCTTTTCATTATTTTCCATGTCTGCCTCAATAGCCACGGCCTCGAAATTATTATGCTTTTCCATATTTAAAGTTAAATTGATTAAACTGCTATAATTATACACTCGTAGAACAAGCGATACAACGGTCTGTCAACACCTGTATTTTCCGACGATTTTCAGTTATTATCACTAATAAACCCGAATAGTAAAATAAGAATTTTATCCCGAATCAATCTCGAATCTGATATTAGGGAGTATTCGCGACTTTAATTCGTGTCTGATTAGAGAATTCGGGTTTGATTAGAGATTATGACTTCACACATACACATCATCGGCATCCCCGCCTTCGCTTTGAAGCTATGGCGGGCGCAGTGCGGATTGAACAACTTATGACCAATCACATACACATTATTGGAATCTGCGGTGTTGGAACATCAGCGCTTGCAGTCGCGCTTAAAACGGCCGGATACAAAGTAACAGGAAGCGACAAGGGCTTTTTCCCACCCGTATCAAACGCACTTAAAGAGGCAGGGGTGGAATTTTGGGCGGGCTGGCATCCGGAGAGGATGAAAACAAAAGACACCACCCCGTCCGTCAGAACGGACACCCCTCCTCAAAGAGGAGGGGTGGAGCAGGGAGGAAACGAAAGAGTGGGAACTCCTGACTTGGTGGTAGCGGGTGGTGGCGGAACAAGTGAAAGCAATCCGGAAATTATTTTTGCCAAAGAAAAAAACATCCCCATTTTGTCTTTTGCCGAGGCGGTCGGCAAATTTATTGTCAAAAATGAGTCCGTTGTCGTAGCCGGAACATGGGGAAAAACGACTTCATCGGCCCTGCTTTCTTTTATACTTGAATACGCCGGAGTCAATCCGAACTATTTTTTTGGCGGACTTTCGCTATCTCACGCGAGCGGAAAAATCACGGGTAGCGACTTGAGTGTCGTTGAAGGAGACGAGTATCAAGCCGCCATTTGGGACAAGAAGCCGAAATTTGCGTATTACAAACCAACCCGATTGCTTTTGACTGCTGTGTCTTGGGACCACGCCGATATGTATGAGACAGAGGACTCGTATTTTGAAACTTTTCAAAATCTTGTTAACTCTATTCCTGACAAAAAAAATATCTTGGCAAACATAGACGACCCGGGCGTGAAAAAAGTTATTGAAGGCAGTCAAGTTACTTCATACGGAAAAAGTTCCGACTCTACGTACCGATACGAAAATGTCCGGCAAGACAAGAACGGGCTGACTTTTGAGATTGTCCACAATAATACGGCACATCGTATCAATTCGCCGATGATCGGACTTTACAATGCCGAAAATATTACAGGTGCTTTCGCCATGGCCCGAGAAATCGGAATTGAGCCGGAAACTATAAAAAAGGCCTTGGCGGAATTTAAGGGCTTAAAACGTCGCCTTGAGAAACGATACGCGAACGACATTGTCATTATTGACGACATAGCCCACTCGCCAAGCAAAGCTCGCTTTACTCTCGCGGAACTCCGCTCTATTTATGGCAACTCCAAAATCATTGCTATTTTTGAGCCGAATATCGGAGGACGGGAGAAGATGGCGAAAAAAACCTATGATGACGCTTTTAAAGATGCTGACTTGGTAATTATCCCTCGCCTTACAAAACAGAAAATTTCTCCGGAAAAGGAAGCTCCGATGGGAGGGGCCGAGCTCGCGCATACGATATCCAAAACACTTGTAAACACAAAATACATAGAAAAAGACGAGGAAGTGATTCAGTATATCAAAGCGAATATTAGAAAAGGAGATGTGGTATCCTTTCTCGGTTCTCACGGTTTCAGGGGGATGATAGAGGAAACGGTAAGACAGATTAAAGATTCGTGATTCAACAAGTTTAAGGAAGTCCGCCTTGCGTCACTTCCTGATGTTTTGCGTTACAAGCTACACGTTACATTATTCTATTTACCCTCATCGGCGATTTCCACTTCCACTTCCCCACTGTCTTTTACGTCAGACACCAGAAGAGAGATGCCACAGTGGTTGCATTCCAATGTCTGGTTTTTTGACAAGTTCGGATACGGAGACGTATCAATTTCGTTTTTGCATTCAATACAAATTAATTTCATTTTCTCTAATCAATCCCGAATTAAGAACTCTAATCGTCCCGAATCGGAATTCGAGAGGATTCGAGCAGAAATTAGAGATTGATTTGTGATTAAAAGTATAACGCTCTATATTCTACCTGAAACCCGCATAAATTCAATTGACTTTCTTAGCTGTAAGCTATACGCTAAATCCCATACACTATGTCAAAACAGGAAAAAACGTTGACTGTCGGGAACGACTCAGCGGAAAGGAGTGACGGAGAAACTGAATTTAAAACCGTAACTCCCGCTGAGGAATATCCTAAACTGACCGCGTCATTGGGGCTGAGAAGGTTGTTTTTAAAACGGGAGGACTTGCATCCGTACGGCTCGCATAAGGGTCGTTCTATTCCCCGCATGATTGACCTGTACAAAAGCGAAGGGACGCGCCGTTTTGCCATTTCTTCTTCAGGAAACGCAGGACTGGCGGCGGTAAGACACTTCGCAACACTTTCGGAAAAGGACCTGTCGCTTACCGTCTTTATCGGCAAAAATATAAATGAGGAAAAGAAAAAAGAACTCGCGAAAACGAAGGACGGGAGAATTGAAATAATAGAAGAGGAACGGCCTAAGCAGAAACTTTTGGAATTTACGAAAAGCGGCGAGGTGCGGAGTTTGCGACAATCAACCGACGACACGGCTCTTATCGGATATTTTGAGCTGGCGGAGGAAATTTTGGAGATTCCCGACGTCAGAGACATTTTCACCGCCTGTTCTTCGGGTACTACGGCGGAAGGACTCGCCGCGGACATCTACCGGAGAAACAAACTCGTAGCCCATCATATTACGCAGACAAGCGGGTGTAATGCTATTGCTCGTCTGCTTTTGGGAAAAAAGGCGGAAGAAGTCGCAGAGGAAAAGTCGCTCGCTGACGCCATTGTTGATAAAATCGGGCATCGCAAAGAGCGGGTAAAACTTTTTGTAAATAAAAGCGGTGGCGGGGCTTGGATTGTTTCAAATGAAGAAATTCTGGTGGCCCAAAAGTTAGTCAAAGAAAAAGCAGATTTGGAACTGACTCCAAACGGGGTGTTAGCCATAGCCGGTTTGATTCAAGCCGTAAGAGAAAACAGAAATTTTGATGGGACCGTAGTGTGTTTGGTTGGAGGAAAATAAAGAACGGAGCGCGCAACAAAGGCGTATGACATTTTAAGCGACATTAGGAATTAGTGGTGCGAGTGCCAAGACTCGAACTTGGGACCTCTCCATTATCAGTGGAGTGCTCTAACCACCTGAGCTACACTCGCAAATTACTCTGAAAATATACCAAAAATAGCGCGCTATAGCAACAAAAAAACGGCTAAATATATTTAGCCGTTTTTTTGACCCTTCTTTGTCTTCATCTATGTGAATTAGACAATTAGAAATTGAAATTTCTTTTACCTTCTGTCCTTTGTTTTGTTCCGTTCCTTACCGCCGCATCACATGAGACACGATGATGCGGAAAATCCGAAATTCTAATACCGAAATCCGAAACAAATTCAAATTATCAAAATATTAAATTCAAAATAGAGACTACTGTTTGGAATTTTTGTCATTTGAATTTTGATATTGTTTAGGATTTAGTATTTCGTGCTTTGGATTTCCGCTATCACATTCCATGTGATACGGCGGGTGCCGTCTTTCCGGTCTGTCAGATTTTTTTTAGGATATTAATCTTATCCACCGCTTACTCCGTAGAGATAGCGATATCGACTCGTTCAGTCATCGGCGTCTATCAGCGTTTTTATCCGCGATAATCCGCTCCTGACATTGTTCACTTGAAATATTCCACGAGCAGCTTCCGCTACCCGTGCCTTGTTCATGTTCTCTCCCCAATTTTCATTGGGGCATGGACTATATCTTCATCCGATTGATAATTATCAATGGAGCCAACGTTTTATAGCACCGTAATCGCAATGTCGAGGCACTGCGACACATTATGTGCATGCTATCTTCATCCGCTTTTAAGCGGAATCCAGTCTCTACGGGGCTAAGGAGAGTCGCTTATTCAACCGAGTTTGTATTGCATACTTTCCAATACATACGGCTTTACCAAGTTTCTAATTTTCAACCTCGAATCTCGCTTCCAAATTGCTAATCTATACCTTTTATGATTTCGTTCTAACAGAGCTTCTATGCCGTAAATGGCATACAGACATTTTGCAAGCAATTTATTTTCTTTTCGTGTGAATGATTGTGTGTTGATGTGGTAACCAATAATTTTTCCATTCCGGATAACATTGTTACCATCATCCATAAACCATACTGCAAGCACGCGAGGATCCTTTAGAAATTCTTGAATATTTTGAGGAATTATTTTTTGTTTATCTCTGTAGAAAACATTCCGCAATTCTGATAATTCAGAGTGACTAATGGTCCGGATAGTAAGGGAATTATTCCTATCATAGTATCTAGGTTCTGAAAGGATATAATTCTTAAGAACACCGTATTTCCACCATACGTAATCTTTTTGTCCCAGACAATGATTGATAAACAAACGATAATTGGTCTTTGACCAATTATCACACAGACATCCGTCGCCTAAAATACTTCCAATAATGAGAGCTCTTTGCTCCTCGGTAAAAGAAATATTTTTTAACTTTCGAATCTCCGTTGAATAAGTGACTCTCCCAGCTTCCCTCGGTATTGCCTTCATGCCTTTAATTATAACAAATTAAAGAGGAGGGGTTCACCGATTTCAGTTGGATTTTTCTGTCAAGTTTCCTTGACAGGTCGCAATTGTATTTTACAATAACGACTTACTCCCTGTTATTGAGCTTACCGTAGTGCACGCAAAGCGTGCGCTTCGGGTATTCCCAACTCCCTTGAGTTGACGGGCGGTTTTTCGGTCAATTGATATTTATTTTCAATAGCCAAACACCACTGGGCAAGCGGTTTTCCCGCACCCTAGCGGTTCTTAGAAATTTAAAATGCAAATCTCAAAATGCAAAATGATCCCTGTAGCAGAGCAGAACTCGCTACGGGACAAGCAATGCAAAATTAAAAATTACATACAACCTCTAAGTTCGTCCCTTCCCTATCAAATTTTACTTCGATAGGTACTACGGACTCTGCAGACTTCTCACTTATTGTTAATCAATACTTTAGGAAATTTTTGCCCGTCCTAATATATTGCTTACTTTGCTCTTTAAAAACAAAGAACAAGTGAGATCTCCCACGGTAACCGAATACACTGTTTTTTCTCATCTCGATGCCACGATACGCATAACAGTTTTTGTAACACAGTAGGTTTCTCCATGTACTCGCAGGATAACCTCTGTTATGCGCCATGACTGGCATTCAAGCTAAGAAATGCTACTTTACTCCTTCATCTATAGTCCTCGCGGACAGTAGACTAGTATTTCGCTTCAAGACACTGTGAATTGTCTTGGTTGGATTTCCTCGCCTCGCTATAGCTTCAGCGAAAACGTGTCCAGCTGTAATTTTCAAGCTCTTGACTGATAACACAAGATATGATAACATGTAACATAGTCCTGACCTAATTAATTAGGGATCTTGTCAGGGAGTTCTGGAAGAATGTTCGAAATCAGTCCCCAAAAGCGAAAGCGGTTGGTTTGAATAGATCCAACGCCGGTCCCGCAGAATAGAGATAGAAACTCGCAACAACAGCTTTCAGAGTTCTAGATCCTAAACCCCCCTTATAAAATAAGCAGGGGTTTTTATTTAATTAAGCTCAAAAATTACAGCTGGACCGTGCCCTCCGTAATTTTAACGAAGGACGGGTCACCAACTAGCGTACTCGATCGCATGGCGACCCGAGTACAAGACTTGAGAACGTATTCACCGCGGTATGCTGACCCGCGATTACTAGCGATTCCAACTTCATGAGGTCGAGTTGCAGACCTCAATCCGAACTGGGGCTGCTTTTATAACGATTAGCTCAGGATTACTCCGTCGCAAACGTGTTGTAACAGCCATTGTATCACGTGTGTAGCCCAAGCCGTCAAAGGGTCATGCTGATCTGGCGTCATCCTCGCCTTCCTCCCCGCACTTTGTTCGCAAGCGAACAAAGTAAGTTTATCAAGTCAAAAGTTCTTAAAGTTTATCAAGTAAGACATTCTCTAACTTGATGAACTTTATACTTTATAACTTGACGAACTCACTTTGCGTCTTCCGCGCAAAGTGGTGGCCTCCAATATTTCTACTGGAGTTCCCTTGGATGTCTAGGCTTGGTAAGGTTCTTCGTTTAGTATCGAATTAAACCACATGATCCACCGCTTGTGCAAGTCCCCGTCTATTCCTTTGAGTTTTAGCCTTGCGGCCGTACTACCCAGGCGGTTCATTTAACGCGTTAGCTACGCCTCTCAGAGGGTCGATACTCCGAAAAGCAAATGAACATCGTTTAGGGCGTGGACTACTGGGGTTGAAAATGTTACTTCCGCCTGATGCGGAGGCGAGGGCATTTCTGCCTCGCTCTACATGTTTCCATGCAGTCCGGACTATATCTTTATCTGTAGCAATTCCATTTAGCTTTCTTTTTTTCAAATTCCGCCAGTATGACAGATTCTGGAAAAGGACTTAGCTTGATTACTTCAGATATCCAGCGTTGTTGAAATTGAGGGTCTTTATAGAGTAGAATGGCTTTTTTGAGCATACTCGAAACAGGTATGTACGGCAGGATAATACGCAGAAATTTCTTCAATTCTTCCTGCGAACGAATCCATAACCGCCAATACTGATCTTGCTTTCCATCGCGCTTTCGCCCGACAGGAGCAACTATCGCTCGTATGTTCCAAACCACTCCAAGATAGCGAGCAAGTATTTTGACTGACTCTTCATCAAAGCCGTCGGTACAAAACACCCCTTTTCTGCCTCCGTAGCCAATAAGTGAACCGTCATCGCACCACCATACGGCGAGCGACAAAGCGTTCATTTGATTTAACCATGTGCGCCTGATGCGCAAGGCATTGTGCTTATAGGTCAAATGATGCAGTTCGGTCAATGCTGGAGTTCTCTTGCTCCTGAACCTCCACTTTGGCTTCGTACTGTATCCATCCGGCTTTTGCACGCTCACACTACCATCTCCGGCTATCTCTTTAAGCACATTCGCTTTCCATAAGAGATAGTCTTTTTGAGTTTCCGAATGACGAATTTGTAAATTCGCATTGGCGTACTCGTTTTGAATCTTGAGCGACCCATCTCCAAGAATTGACCCTAGAATAATGGCTCGCACTTGATTCGACAAAGGCACATATTTTGAATCCGCGTTTTGCATATATTTTTTGCATTACGACAGAAAATGCACCAACTATCTTGCTCAATTTCATAGTCTCTACGGGGTCGTCTTGCACTGAAAGAAGGTGCCAAATTTTTCGAAAATTCGGCGGAAAAATGGAGCGGATGGCAAGGATTCGAACCCTGCGACCCTCACCTTATCAAGGTGATACTCATTCCAACTGAGCTACATCCGCGCCCAAAGAACAAATTGAGTAAGGGACACATATTCACGCTTTCACGAATTACTCACGCTTTCTGTTGGTGGTTTTTCCTGGACAAAGAGATGTGCAGATAGCCCCGCAACACCCAACCCTCCGACTATGGACAGTTGTTTTTCTTTTCCCTTACTCGCACCAGCATTGCTCCAAGAATTACAATGCAGGTAAATTAACCTTCTTTCAATGCAAGAAAACTTCCCTCGGGATTGTCTCCAACGCGCCAGTAAGCGCATAGTGTCAGAGAGTTTCCCCGATACAGCTAGATTTTCATCCCGAAGTCGCCTTCGGGAGAGACACCTTTTGCCTATGTTTTATTAGCGGGCAAGGATTATCTAATCCCATTCGCTACCCACGCTTTCGTGTTTCAGCGTCAGGAGTGCGCCAGTGAATTGCCTTCGCTTTTGGTGTTCCCCATGATATCAACGGATTTCACCCCTACACCATGAGTTCCATTCACCCCTCACACCCTCAAGCTTTGCCGTATCCCCTGCAAGACCCCGGTTGAGCCGAAGAATTTAACAGAGGACTAACAAAGCCGCCTACACACCCTTTACGCCCAATGATTCCGGATAACGCTCGGGGCACTCGTATTACCGCTGCTGCTGGCACGAGTTTAGCAACCCCTTATTCATCAGGTAACGTCAAACGCGCGAAGCGCGCTGAACTCGACACGAATCTACGAATAGAAGATGCGAATGACACGAATAAAATCAAGTCTTGTTAATTTTATTCGTGTCATTCGTTCTTTACATTCGTGTCATCAGTGTCATGTACAGTGTGCTTCGCACGCTTCCTCCCTAATAAAAGGTTTTTACATTCCTAAGAACTTCATCAACCACGCGGCGTCGCTCCGTCAGGCTTTCGCCCATTGCGGAATATTCTCGGCTGCAGCCACCCGTAGGTGTATCGGCCGTATCTCAGTCCGATCGGTGGGGATCGGGCTCTCACCCCCCCTAGGCGTCATAGCCATGGTAGGCCATTACCCTACCATCTAGCTGATACCGAGTAGGCTGTTCCAAAAGCGTCTTGCGACTTTACTGACCGCATCACATGAGAGGCGAAATAAGTTTATAAAGTAAAAAGTTATAAAGTTCATCAAGTAAGAAAAGCGAGCCTAAAAAATCCGGCATTGGTCTTACTTTATAAACTTGCAACTTTATGAACTTGATAAACTTAATTCACATTCCATGTGATGCGGTCAGACCATCAGGAATTACCCACGCTTTCGCGTAGCTATGCCTGACTCTTGGGGACATTCCTACTTATTACTACCTCGTCTGCCGGTTGTGCGCGAAGCGCACAAGTTACAAGTTCGTAAAGTAAAAAGTTTGTAAAGCAGAAGATTCTGACTTTATGAACTTTATGACTTTATAACTTTATAAACTGTGTGCTCCGCACACACCCTTGACTTGCATGCCTTATCCACGCCGCCAGCGTTCATCCTGAGCTAGGATCAAACTCTAATTTAAGAAATGAGGACATTATTGCCTACATCGCTCCGACCTACGGAGGAGTTGCCTCCCTCGTCCGCCGGAGTTTTGTTTGCATCTTGTCTGCATTTTTAGAACGGAACAAAACAAAAGACAGTTTTTGCTGAAATTTTGTTTGTTGTTTTAAGAGTTTGAACTTGCTCTGCCGGCTGTCTTAGTCAGCCGGTGGAATCATTTTTTTCCCGCAGTGAAAATTTTTAATTCTCTACTGCCGGGAAGGAATAGACTTTGAGACCTTGCACGTCTCAAATCTTTAATATTTCAAGTTTTAATTGTCAAAGTCCACACCTTCTCCTTTGAAGGCAGTATCGGCTATTATACTCATATTGAATGTGTTGTCAATGAAGTTAATCAACAAAAAAGCCACAGGAAGACGGTTGACTGCCACGACTTTAATTATGGGTTTTTTTCGCGAACGACGTAAGAAGCGGCGCGGCGAAACAGATGGACGAGTACGAGCCGGCGATGACGCCAACAAGCAAAGTAAAGGCAAAGGCGGCGGTTGTTTCGCTACCGATAAAAAACAGAGTTATGAGAACAAAAAGAGTGGTCAGAGAAGTGTTTATGGAACGAGCGTATGTTTGAGACAAGCTTTTGCCGACCGTTTCGTCAAATGTTTCTTTGTGGTTATCTTTTTTGTTATTGAGAAGATTCTCTCGTACGCGGTCAAAAATGACTATGGTGTCATTGACGGAATAACCGAGTATGGCAAGAAGCGCCATGACAAAAAGAACATCTGCTTGAGCGCCTGTAAAATACCCGTAAACGGCAAAAGCTCCCGCTGGCACGATAATGTCGTGTCCTAAAGTTATTATGGCGGTAAGTCCGTATTTCAAAGAAGAAGGCAACGTTTCCACTTCCGTCCTTGCCGAAACGCTGTCTTTTTCTCCGCCGACTTTTCTGAAAGTGTAGGCAATGTAGAAAATTATAATCAAAAGAACAACGATGATGGCGATAAGGGCCTTGGTTTTCAGTTCACTGCCGACGGTCGGACCGATAGAGCTGAAACGGTCTATTGACGACTCGTAACTTTCCCAAGATATCGCGCTTGCTACCTTTGCTCTCTCGTCGTCCCCCGCCTCGGGCGTGCGTATGATAAAACCTCTATCTCCCAAAGGACGGACGGAAAAGCCGTTTATCCCTTCCCCACTTAACCTTTCCTCAAGCGCCGCTTTTGTCGGCCTTTCTGCCGAGTAGTTTATTTCAAATATGGATCCACCGGTAAAATCAATGCTCACGGAAAGACCAAAGAAGGAAATAGACGCGATGGCGGCCACTATGAAAATAGCCGTAACGATAAAGAATATTTTTTTGTATTTTATAATAGTCATATCTCTAATCAGTCCCGAATTTAAAAACTCTAATTACCCGAATAAGATTTGCGAACTATTGCCAAAAGAAATGTCCTCGTTATGGTTACCGCCGTCAGCATGCTAAGCAAAACACCCATGCCAAATGTTAAGGCAAAGCTTTGTGTAAGAAAAGTGCCTGCGTAAAAAAGCACGATGGCGGTAAGAATGCTGGTCAGATTCCCATCACGAATAGCGAGCCACGCGCGTTTAAAAGCGCTATGCACCGCTTCGGCTCCGGTCTTGCCTTCGCGTATTTCTTCTTTCAGACGTTCAAAAATCAGAATGTTGGCGTCCACCGCCATTCCTATTGAAATTATGAATCCCGCGACTCCGGCTGCCGTAAGAACAACCGGCACGAGCTTGAATACCGCGAGCATCAACACCAGATAAACAGATAAAGACAAAACAGCGACTAAACCGGGCAAACGGTACCAGAGAAGCATGAACACGACCACAAGGAAGAGCCCCGCGGCTCCGGCCTTAAGCCCTTTTTGTAAGGCCTCTTTACCGAGAGTGGGGCCGATGGACTCTGTGGAGATGAGTTCAACAGGAACAGGCAAGGCGCCGAAATTCAGGTCTCGAACAAGCTCACGGGCATCTTGGGCGTTGAAATTGCCGGAGATAACGGCAGTACCGGTAGGAATCTCTTCCCGTATTACCGGATCCGATATCAGTATCCCATCAAGAAATATGCCTAAAACCTGGCCGGTATTGTCTCTGGTAATGCTCGCGAAAAGCTCCGCACCTTCATCATTGAAGGTCAAAAGCACAGCGGGCTCGGCCACTCCCGTGGCTCCACCCTCAAAAGAAACTTGAGCTCTCTTTACAAGACGGCCGGTAAGACCCGTGTACTGCCAGAAATCTTCGCCAGTTAAAGCGGATATTTCTTCTTCGGTGAAATCCGAAATATCAAGACCGAGTCGGAATTCCAAAACCGGCGTTTGGCCTATCCTTTTTACGGCCTCTTCAACGTCTGTGACTCCCGGCAACTCCACTATCAGACGGTCATCGTCTTGGAGAATGCTCTTTTCAACCTGGACAATTGGCTCTGAAACGCCAAAAAGATTGACACGCCTTTCAATAACATCGCGAAGGGAGCGCATCGCCTCATCTCGTTCACCGGAAGGAATTTCTTGAGTTTGAGCTTTATAAACAAGATGGGTACCGCCGGTAAGGTCCAGACCGTATTCAAAAGCGAAATCGGTTTTGTTTTTCTCGGACGAGAAAACAAAAAAACCCAAACCGACAGCGGCAAGTAAAATTATGACGGCCCATATTCTGTGCTTAAGCATACCGGTATGATAGCGGATATCAACAGAATTTTCAATGTTTTGCCATAGCCGTTTTTTGAATGTTCAAATTATGACACAATTTTTTACACGCAATTCCAACGAACCGCCTATAGAGTTTCGTAACTCAAAGTAATGAAATGAGTGCGGACCTCTAAAAACGGCTAATACTGGTCAGTATTAGGCGTTTTTTACCTTAGAAACAAAGGTTTTATTCGGGTTCCTTGTCAAAAGGTAATTATTTTCTTACTTTTTGAATAATCTTTGAAAGAAAATCGGCAATATTCAGAATAAGAGCAAGCGCATAAAACAAAATTACGGCAACCATAATCGGGAACTCAACGACGAACTCTAAACCAAGATTGGAAGTAGGATTATTTAATTCGTAATTCCATATCAAAAAATAATAAATAGATGCAATTATGCTTGATACATTCAGTCCCGTGAGGTAATCGTATTTTTCTTTACTAAGCGCGATATGTAGGTGGAAAATGCTAAACAGGATAACAATCCCTCCATAAAATTCATTTGGTAAACCGCTATCAAACCAGATCGGTTTTCTAATCCCATATATAAATATTCCCGCCACAAAAAGCATTATTGCCGCTATAACAGCTGTTATTTTTGTTCGGCTCATGTTCACAAATTTCATGTTAACTTTTAAAACTTCTACTTAACTCCCCGATCCCCTCCTCAAGCGTCACCTCCGGCTCCCAACCGATAAGTTTCTTTGCCAAGCAGTCCTTTCTCTTCTTTTGTAAGTTTTGCTTTTTCCATTTTAATCCCACTCTACATTTTACCGAAATAAAGAATTAGCTGAATTACCAGAACGATAAAACAAATTACTGCCAATGGAATTGTAAATATTGAAGACATGCCCAAACCTCCTGATGAAACATCAAAGTAAAGAACGACAAAAACAACCACAATACTCACTAAAAAGACAATGGCGGAACCCCTTACAGATGCTAAGCGGTTTGTTTTTGTTTCTAAATTATCCCCATCTTTTTCCGAAGGCAAGTTGAATAATACAAACGCGACAAATATGAAAACTGTCGGTATAAGAATCGTATTGATAAAATGTCGTTCGAAACCCTGAAATGACGAAATAGACCATAGTATTCCGACGAACAGAAAAAGTGTCCCGACTATCACGCTAACCCATCTACTGTTTTTAGAATTTTTCATATTTTTGTATTTACTATAAAACTTACGAACTTATCATGACAGAATTCTTTAAGTTTATCAATCCCTTCCTCCAGCGTCACCTCCGGCTCCCAACCGATAAGTTTCTTTGCCAAGGAATTGTCGGCCAAAGTGTCGTGGGGTTATGGCGGGCTGGAACATATTCAAACAAATCGCCAAACTCGCCCTTAAATTCAGAAAAAGAATTTTCTTTTTATGTTCCATGCTACATGCTACACGTTCCACGCTCTGCTTTACATTCCCGACCGCGACAACAATGTCCGCACCGTCTGCAGGGCTATCCTAAAATCCAACCAAAACGAACGATTCTTGATGTAATACAAATCGTAAGAAAGTTTGACTTTTGTTTCGGAAACGTCCGCTTTGTGGTGAGGATGATTTTCGTGATAAAGCTGTGCCCATCCGGAAAGACCCGGTTTTATAAGATGCCTAACGTTGTAATAGGGTATCTCGTCCGTATAATGTTTTACCGCTTCGGCAAATTCCGGCCGAGGACCTATGAGCGAAATGTCTCCCTTAAGCACGTTCCACAACTGCGGAAACTCGTCCAACCTTGTCCTTCTTAGAAAATTTCCGACCCGAGTTACTTTATTTTGAACTTTGCCCCACTGGCCGAAATCGTTTGAAACAGTCATTGTGCGAAACTTCAGTATCTTTATTTTCAGGTTATTCTTGCCTACTCTCTCCTGCACGCTCCAGACGCCACCGCCGTCTTCCAATTTCATAGCCACAAAAACAAAAGGGAAACAAACCGCCGGCACAAAAAGAAGAGGTATTGAGACCAATATATCCATACTTCTTTTAAACACGTCAAATAATGACTTGGGCGTGCTGGAGATATTTTCCAAAAACCAGTTGTATTTAACAAGCGACAGTGGCACTCTTCCCCAAATATCTTCATACATTTTATGCATATCCACAAAGTGGACGCCGGAAAAGATAAGGTTGTAAAGATGCGGGACAAACGGTTTTATCTTTTCATTATGCAAATCCAAGGCAAAAAGAGTGACATTTTCAGAATAAACCCTTTCAACTATTTCGGACTGAAAGTCAATCATCTCCAACGCGTCGGTGTCTATTGAGGAAATAAACTTCATGCTGTATCTGGGATTATAATTGACTTCGTAGAAAATTTCCTTCAGTTCTTCTCCACGGCCGATTATTATTGCGTTTTCTTTCGCGGGGTTTATGACAGCGGAGAAACCGTAAAGACGCCAAAACAAAACCAGACCGAAAGAAATCACAAGATAAATGAAAAGTATGGTTTTCGGAGTGATGCCGAAGTATGGAATAACGTAGAAAAAAACAACAGTCGTAATACTGTTTACTATTTGAGATTTGAACAGAAGACCGGGCAGACGTCTTTTGAAAATAAGAGTGTGGCTTCCGTAAAGACCGGCTACAAAAAAGACAGTAAGCCACGCAAGAAAAATGAAAGAAAAAGGAACTATGTGAGCCAAAAGAAGCTCGCTATCCGGCAATCGGCCATGGCGCGCGAACAAAGTGAGCCAGAGACCGAAATACAAAAGTATTATGTCGCCCAAAAGCAATACTATGGCTTCTTTGCGGTTGTTCACTGACATGTACCCACATGATACAACATGGGGCGCGCAATTTCCAGTTTTATGGCGGAAAACCAAAAAAAGAAATATAATACAGACATGGAACCGGTGCTGAAAAAGAAAGTGCTTTTTGTGATAACCAAAAGCAACTGGGGAGGAGCTCAAAGATACGTTTATGACTTGGCGACTTCCCTGCCAAAGGAAAAATACGAAAACGTGGTAGTGCTTGGCGGGACGGGTGCCATGGGAAGCGCACCCGGAGAGCTTGCGAGAAAACTTTCCCTAAAAAAAGTCAGGACTGTTTTTGTCAAAACTTTTACGCGGGAAATTTTTTTTCTGGGAGAATTTAAATCACTCTGGGAACTTGTAAAAATCCTAAGAAAAGAAAGGCCTGACATTATACATTTAAACAGTCCCAAGGCGGCATTCCTCGGCTCTTTAGCATCTTTTTTAACAAATTTTGTTTCCCATATTCCATTTTTGAACACGGACAGCCAAACGGCGAGTTCCGCGCGAGTCGTATTCACTGTTCACGGCTGGCCATTTAAAGAAAAACGGGGCATCTTTTTTCGCGCCGTATCGTTTTTTGGATCTTGGCTTTCAGTGTTTTTCTCCGACCGAGTTATTGCCGTTTCCAAGGATGACGAGAACCTTTCCCCTTGCTTCTTAACATCCAAAGACAAAATCACCCTCATAAGAAACGGCGTCAGACCTCAAAAATTCAAAAAAATGTCCGAATCCAGAGAAGAAATGTCGGATGACAAACACGGCAAAGAAACATTCATGATAGGAACTCTTGGAGAACTTCATAAAAACAAAGGCCTGTTTTTTGCGATAAAGGCCTTTGCCGACATTTTAAAAGACAAAGAACTGTATGGATTGCCTTATAAACATTTTGTCTTGGTCGTGGTAGGCGAAGGAGAAGAAAGACAGAATCTGGAAAGTCAGGTTTTAAAGTACGAAATTCAAGACAGCGTCAAATTCAAGGGTCATATGGAAGAGGCGTCTGTCTTCTTGAAAGGACTTGATTTGTTCTTGTTCCCTTCCCTAAAAGAAGGTCTGCCTTACGCCGTTTTGGAAGCGGGAGCCGCCGGTCTGCCGGTAGTGGCTTCAAGTGTCGGCGGAATACCGGAAATAATCACTGACATGGAATCTGGAATTTTAGTAAGGCCGGAATCGGCCGAAGAGTTAAGGAGCGCCATTAAATTCCTGATACTTCGTAAAAACCACAGAAAACAGTTTGGCGCCAAACTCAAAGAAAAAATAATGTCCGACTTTTCATTTGAAGAAATGCTAATAAAAACAGTCAACGTGTACGACGCGTAAGCGACTTAGACGATATCATATACCAACTATTTCATTTTTCACCATCTCTCTGTGCGTCGCCCTGTTGTAACGACGCATTCCCATGAGTATCCCAAGCCCCAAAAACTCCGTGAGCAGATGACTGCCTCCGTAGCTTAAAAAAGGCACCGTCGTACCGGTAACCGGCAAGACACCGATATTCATGCCGATGTGTATTACAAAATGACTCATAAAAAGAATGGCCAAACCTAAAGCATAAAGAGTTTCAAAATTAGTGGCTCCATATACCGCGTTCATAAGTATGCGGTAAATCACCATCGCAAAAAAAGCGAAAAGTATTGTAACACCGACAAAACCCCACTCCTCCGCGAAGGCCGCGAATATAAAATCGGTCTCATATTCAGGCAGAAATTTAAGTCGCGACTGTGTTCCATATCCCAAGCCCTTGCCTAAAACCTCTCCGGAACCTACTGCTATTGTTGACTGATGCGCGTTATATCCGGAACCGCGAACATCCGCAAGCGGATGGATAAAATTCATTATCCTCAATTTTTGATACGGCTCAAAAACGTAAAACCACAAGGCGGAAAAAGTCACAACAGCAACGGCAAAAACGGCAAAAACATGTTTTTTTGACAAGCCGGAAACCAAAACCATTCCAAACCAAATCATGAAAATGATGATCGCGGAACCAAAGTCCGGCTGAAGAAAAACCAGAAGAAAGAGCGTAAAAGCGTAAAAACCGGAAACAAGAATATGCCTGATATGGGCTATTTCTATATGCCGTCTGGAAAAATATTTGGCAAGAATAAGTATTACCATTATTTTTGCCGGATCAGACGGCTGAAAAGAGAAAAAACCGAAGTCAAACCAACTTTGAGCGCCTTTAACGGTCTTACCTAAAAAAAACAAGAGAAAAAGCACCACGCAAGTCGCTGAAAACAGGGTAACTAAAACATCTGTTCTCCGCAGAAACCGCCAATCCACAAAACTCAAAACAAACATGACAAAAAAACCGAGAGAAGCCCACACAAGCTGACGTTCAAAGAAAAACGACTCTCCGGTAAAAGAGTTCATTGTTACAAGGCCGGAAACCACGAGTGGTAATACAGACCCTGCCAATACCCAATCAATGTTTTGTCTCTTCCAAAGCGCGCCGAAAGAGCTTATGATGTTTGCGAACATTAGAGTTACCTGTTTATTATCGTCTCTATCCTTCCCGATGACTCGCCGAAAGGAGCAGGCCATGTGAAAGTGATGGTAGCTTGTCCTTCTTTGGGAATTTTGTCCACTATTGTTTTAGATGAAGCCATGGCATTGCCTTCGGTATTGTAAACTATAACCACAATCTCAACGTTCACAACCTCTTCCAAAGACAGATTTTCCACCACCGCGTCAATTCTCGGCGCGGTTTCTTCATTTTTAAGGATGCGGCTCACTACGCGCACGTCTAAATCCTCCGGCTCTTCTTTGACCCACAGAAAATTCCCTGAAAATTCAAAAGTCGCTCGCGCGGGAACGCGTTTGCCGGTCAAAAGACCGCTTTCAAAGATGCCTGTTATTTTCCTTGGCAGTATATCAGCCCTACCGCGCTTTTCCTGGACTAAAATATTTTCCGAATCGTATAATTTGAAAATGTAAGGGACATCGTAAGCTCCTGAATTAAGGTTTGGGTTCTCCACATAAGCCACCGCGTTGTAGACGCCGTCTTGAACCTTAAAAGCCCTCTGCCAGTGAACTACGGGCGAAAGAGCTTCCGCCTCGCAAAGAACGGGACATGGCCCGCCACAGTCAACGCCTTGTTCACCTTGGTTTTTGTTGCCGTCTGAACAAGTCGGTTCTTCGTAAAGGACGAAAAAAGCAGGAAGAGCCACGAGAAAAAGAACCAGAGCGGTTAACGCCGACAGAATCTTAAGCTGTCTTTTTGATGACCAAGATAAAGGCATTGTTAGATGGGACTGTTGCCGAATATCCGTTTTGGCAACAGTCCCTATATGATAACAATATTTTCAATAACAAAAAAGCGGGGGTGTCCGCTTCATGGTTTTATCCGCTTTATGAAAAACAAGAAATTGAAAAAGAGATTGAAATTTAAACTCCCTGTGTTGGCGACTAGCTACTCTCCCCGGCGCTTTGTTCACAAGCGGACAAAGTGAGTTTATCAAGTTAAAAGTTCATCAAGTTCTTCAAGTAAGAAATTCTCTAACTTGATGAACTTTACACTTTATAACTTGACGAACTTGCCTTGCCGCTTCCGCGCAAAGCGCCGGGTACCATCGCCACTACCGCGCTTAACTGCCGAGTTCGGAATGGGATCGGGTGTACCCACGGCGTTAAATCACCAACACAGGATTTTCAAATGCACTTCAACTCTGAATTTCCTTTTTGTCCTGCATAAAAGCCATGCTTTTTTCATACGTATCTCTACGTAGCTTAAATCAAATTCCATGTAACAGGATTAAGTTTTCTCCATATCATATTAAATATGATATGGAGGATTTACAAGTTTCCTAATAGAATCGGCGAATTAGTACACCTCGGCTGAACGCCTTACGACGCTTACACCTGGTGCCTATCAACGTGGTCATCTGCCACGGGCCTTCACGCGCGAAGCGCGCAAATCACAAGTTTGTAAAGTAAAAAGTTTATCAAGTTTATCAAGTAAGAACAGAAAATTTTGTTTTTACTTTATAAACTTTACAACTTTATGAACTTTCAACTTGATGAACTGCGTGCTTCGCACGCTCGATTCCTAATCTTAGGGTTGGCTTCCTTCTTAGATGCTTTCAGAAGTTATCCACTCCCAACATAGCTACCCTGCGTTGCCCCTGGCGGGAACAGCAGGTAGACCAGAGGTCAGTTCATCCCGGTCCTCTCGTACTAGGGATGACTCCCTTCAAGAATCAACGCCTGCAGTAGATAGGAGACCAACCTGTCTTACGCATCTTGTTACTCCGTAAACAAATCCGAATTGACTCGAATCAAGACGATCCCGAATCATACCCGAATCTGAAACGCGGACAGGACATTTCTGCCTGTCTCTCTGAATTACTTCAGAGGATCGGACTATAGCTTCACCCGAACACATGCTGTTTAGGGTGGCTGACGTTTAGTCTCTACGGGCGATTCATGTACTAAATAGTAGGAAGGAGGAATATACTGCGCAGGGTGGTGATTCCTCCTTAGTGGGTCGATGAACGATCAAGACAGCATGGCACCAGCACTCATGCCTAAATAAATTCAAGTCGGAACATCTGGATGCTTCCCATTTAAGGGTGTACGGCCGAACGTATCCGAACGCACGCAGTTCCAGAAGGAATTTATTCATTGTCCTGTTTCCCACTATTTAGTACACAAATCTTCCCTCGGTATTGTCCCAATCAGCGTTCATCTGCGTTTTTATCCGCGATAATCCGCTTCCCTGGGATTCTACCGATATAGTCAGCTTATCCTAAAGTATTATTCTTAAATCATAATTCATAATTCTTGAATCTACTTTAGGCCGCCGTAAGTTGATTGCTCGTCCGCTCAAACGCTTCAGCGAGAGCGGAACACTATCATTATTTCATAGACGAAAAATCCGATTTTGTCATTTTATGAGCGGATTCAGACTGTCGATTAGCCAAACTTTCAACTTTGGACTTTCAACTTTTTACTTGTCGAAAAGCTCCGCTTTTCGACGGTCTGAACCCAGCTCGCGTACCACTTTAAATAGCGAACAGCTATACCCTTGGGAGCTTCTCCGCCCCCGGGATGTGGTGAGCCGACCATTGTTTATGTTAACTTTCTATTACTAGAAAGATCAGACTATACCTTTGTTCCTTTACCCTAAAGGAACACCAGCGTGTTAGCTATCTTGTGACAGATAACTCTCTCCGTTTACAATTCGGAGAAGTCGTTACGGGGCTTCGAAAATTTATCTTATATGCCATTGAAGGAATGACATACTGGGAGATAAGCGCAATAAATTTTTCGGTTTCCTGGACTGAACAATACATTCTGAAACCTTTATTGCGATCTTTATAAAACTGCATATTAATATCGAACCGGTTCTTCATTGCTTGCTGAAGCAATTTAATTTCTGAAAATTCAAAAGAATATGTGCTGATATCTATCTTTCGTCTTGAGAAAGAACCGTCATCCATGATCCATACCGCTAGAGTGAATGGATCTAAAAGTGTCTCGATATTTTTTGGAACAGTCTTATGCCCGCATCTGTATCCGTCGCCTTTGTAAAAGACGCGATAAATTTTGGTCAGATCGGGATGGCGAATGGTACGAAACCACCATGATTTCTCATATCTCTCGCCGTTCTCACGGTACCGAAAACTTATTTTCGGCTCGGTAAAAACAAACGGTTTTAGTATTTCGTATTTCCAAAATACAAGCTCTTTTTGTTCCAGTCCATGCTCCACTTTAAAGTTAGCATGAACTGCTCTCTCTCCTATTCTCATTGTTCCATCTCCTAGTAAAGACCCTATGATAAAAGAACGTTGAAAATTAGAGAGCTTCAAAGCCCGCTTAATTGGAATCCATTTCTTCTGCCATTTTTTATTTTCGTAGCTTCCCACGGTATTAACCATAATTATATCATGGCCTCCACCGTTATGAGCTGATTTATCCTCGACATCTGGCTCTTGTTAATCGAGGTGCCGAACTGTGCCGTCGATATGGACTCTTAGGCACAACC
The DNA here is from genome assembly GCA_030699905.1 of bacterium. Lineage (NCBI taxonomy): Bacteria > bacterium. The sequence continues at coordinate 1,310 of JAUYKQ010000010.1, read as the reverse complement.
AGCCTGTTATCCCCGGAGTAGCTTTTATCAGATAATCTTTGGCCGCGTCTAATGCGGACCGACGGTTCACTATGTCCTGCTTTCGCACTTGTTTGGCACTTACGCCTCACAATCAAGCCGGCTTTTGCCATTACACGTCAGGCACGGTTTCCATCCGCGCCAAGCCGACCTTAATGAACTCCTCCGTTACTCTTTAGGAGGATAGCGCCCCACTAAAACTGTCCACCAGATACTGTCTCTCGCGCGTTTTGCGCGCGAGGTTAGAACGTATATAACACTAGAGTGGTATTTCACTGACGGCTCCATATTCCCCAAAAGGAACACTTCAAAGCCTCCCACCTATGCTACGCAAGTGATACATACGGTCAATATCAAGTTACAGTAAAGCTTCCGGGGTCTTTTCGTCTAACTGCAGGTAACCGGCATCTTCACCGGTATTGTATTTTCACCGAGCGAGTCTCCGAGACAGTTGCCCAGTCGTTACACTATTCGTGCGCGTCGGAACTTACCCGACAAGGAATTTCGCTTCAAGTTCCTTTCTACTCGGGACCATATCTTCACCCAACTCCCCGCGGAGTTTAGGGGCATGACGTATGGTCTCTGGGGATCCTACAGTATCTGAAGGAAGGGGCTACTGAAGTGTTTAGTAACTCAGTGTCTACTCAATCACCTTTCCTTCATATTGTAGTTTCCTGCTGATCATCCCTTGATTTCATTAGGGACTTCCCAGTCCCGCCGGTTTACACCGACGAGATTCCCAATTCATATTCCAACCGATTTCACAACCGGCGGGATTGCGATTTGTAGCCACTCGCTACGCTCGCAGACAAATCGGAAACATATAGTCATGTATTTTTTAGGATCGATTATACATTACTGTATAACGAGGCAGTGTTTCGTGTAATTTGTTGTTTATCATTTCTCCTAACATAATTGTCCCAATCCTCACATATCCCTTGATAAATCAAGAGGTATGTGACCTTAGGACAATTATAGTTATTGCCGACATTCACCAGGGCTTATAACAGTCAGCACGCATCACATGAGACGCGAAATCAGTTTATAAAGTAAAAAGTTATAAAGTTCATCAAGTAAGACAAACGAGCCTCTAAAATCCGGCATCGGTCTTACTTTATAAACTTGCAACTTTATGAACTTTATGAACTTAATTCACATTCCATGTGATACGTACCGCCGTTATTTGACCTTCTGGCATTGGTCAAGTGTCACCCCCTATACATCCTCTTTCGAGTTCGCAGGGAGCTGTGTTTTTGATAAACAGTCGCCAGGCATACTTTAGCTGCGGCCCA
>JAUYKQ010000009.1 GCA_030699905.1 bacterium | reverse complement strand
ATCCGCGTCTTTCTTTTCAATTTCGGCTACGGCTTCGCAAAAATTATTCAACAGATACTCTGTATATGCCTCATAATTTTTGCTTCGCCTCGCTCGAAATTGAAAAGAAATCCATCGGAAGCGAGTTTCGTAACTCAAAGTGGTTATAAATAACAACTTTAGTATATGTCTATAACTAAAAACGGAGGAGTGGACAGTGTATCGTTGCCGATTCAGAAATTTTTCGGAAAGTTCAAGAAGCCGCTTTCAGAGCTTCCTAATTTGGTGGAGCCACAAATAAAATCTTACCAGTGGCTTATTTCAAAAGGCGTCAGAGAAGTGTTTGACGAATTTTCTTCCATCAAGGACTATTCAGAGAAGAAGTTTGAGCTTAACTTTGTTGACTTCAGTATCTCTGAACCAAAGTACGATGAGCATCACGCCAAACAAAACAAGCTTTCGTACGAGGCATCTCTGAAGGCCGTAGTGCGTCTCAAGAACAAAATAATGGACAGTGTCAAAGAGCAGGAAATTTTCCTCGCGGACATTCCTATTATGACCGGTCACGGGACCTTCGTAATCTCGGGTATAGAAAGAGTTGTTGTGCCTCAATTAGCTCGTTCTTTCGGGGTGTTTTTCACGGCCCAGGAAATTCGGGGCGGGAAATACTTCGGAGCTAAAGTAATTCCTTCCCGTGGCGCATGGATAGAGATAGAAACAGAACCGGACGGAGCCATTTTTGTGCGCATAGACAGGAAACGCAAGTTCCCGCTGACTTCTCTTTTGTATGTTTTGGGGGCAAAAAGCAAAGAGGCCATTTACGATTTATTCAAGGACGACGAATTTGCCAAGAAACATCTTGACGCCACTTTTGCCAAGGAGCCGGCCGAGAGTGTGGACGAAGCGTTTCTTGAGATCCATAAGCGTCTTCGGGACGGCGAAATCGGCTCGGTGGAGAACGCTCGCGAATTTCTAAATTCAATTTTCAGCGAGGAAAGATACGACATTCACAAAGTCGGTCGTTTCAGATTTAACAAACGCTTCGGATTTCCTCTCACCGAAAAAGAAGTCAACCGAAAAACCATTTCTCTGTCGGATATAAAGACCACTATTGCCCATGTTATAAAACTGAACAACACGCCTGAAGCGTCCGAAGACGATATTGACCATTTAGGTTCCCGACGAGTGCGTTTTGTCGGTGAGATGCTTCAGCAAAAAATCCGAGTGGGTTTGACGCAGATAAGGAGAAATATTCAGGACCGCATGTCTACCGTGGAAACCGACGTTACTTTGCCCATAAATTTCATATCGCCCAAGCCCCTGCAGGCACGCATAAAAGAGTTTTTTACCACAAACCAGCTTTCGCAGTTTATGGCTCAAGAAAACGTTTTGGCGGAAATGGAACATTTGCGCACTCTTTCAGCTTTGGGTCCGGGGGGATTGACGCGTGAAAGAGCCGGTTTTGAAGTAAGAGACGTTCACCCGTCGCATTACGGCCGTCTTTGCCCCATACACACTCCGGAAGGACCGAATATCGGTCTTATACTTCGTCTTGCAACTCACGCCACTGTAAACGGATTCGGCATGATAGAAACGCCCTATGCCAAAGTCAAAGACGGTCTTATAACAAAAGAAATATTGTATCTGAACGCTCTGGAAGAAGAAAACTACAAAATCGCCCACGCGGCCGTAGATTTTAATGAAAAAGGAGAAATACTTGAAGAGAACGTGGAAGTGCGAATAAACGGAAAGCCGGGCATCGTAAACAAAAAAGAAGTGGATTTTATTGACGTGTCTACAAATCAGGCGTTTTCAATCGCCACTTCAATGATTCCGTTTTTAAACCATGACGACGCAAACCGAGCGCTCATGGGTTCAAACATGCAAAAGCAGGCCACTCCTTCCATAATCCCCGAAGCGCCCGTGGTCTCAACCGGAATAGAAAGAAAGGCGGCGGAGGATTCCGGCCGAATCATTCTTTCTGAAGAGGAGGGAACGGTTACTTACGTGGACGCAAAACTTATAAAAGTTAAAAGTGTTAAAGGTAAGGAAAAATCTTATCCTCTGGTAACTTTCAGCCGAACGAACGGTTTTACGTCATTTCATCAGAGGCCCGTTGTCTCTTTGGGGGCAAAGGTAAAACGCGGAGAACTTCTGGCCGATACTTCTTCAAGCGTGGGTGGACAAATGGCTCTCGGACAGAATATTTTAGTCGCTTTCATGTCATGGTCGGGCGCAAACTACGAAGACGCGATTATTGTGTCAGAACGGCTGGTCAGGGAGAGCAAGTTTACGAGCATTCACATAGAAGAGTTTACAATAAACGTCCGAGACACGAAACTTGGCCCGGAAGTTACGACACATGACATTCCCAACGTAGGCGAAGCAAAACTCAAAAATTTGGACGAAGACGGCATCGTCCGCATAGGAGCGGAAGTGCGCCCCGGTGATATTTTGGTCGGGAAAATAACTCCGAAAGGCGAAACCCAGCTTACTCCGGAAGAGCGACTTTTACGTTCTCTTTTCGGTGAAAAAGCCAGAGACGTAAAAGATACTTCCAAAAGAATGGAAAACGGCAAAAGAGGCCGTATTATCGGAGTGAAGATTTTCTCTCGCGAAAAAGGCGACAAATTGGAGTCGGGAATCATAAAAAGAATTCACATAGAAGTGGGAGAACTTAGAGCTGTTTCCGTCGGAGACAAACTGGCGGGACGCCACGGAAACAAAGGGGTTATTTCCAAAATATTGCCGATAGAGGATATGCCACATATGGCTGACGGAACTCCCGTGGACATTATATTGACTCCTTTGGGCGTGCCGAGCCGTATGAACTTGGGACAGATACTGGAGCTTCATTTGGGATTGGCCGCTCACACCCTAAACTATCAAGCAGTCGTGCCTCCTTTTGCCGGAGCTTCTGACAAAGAAATAAAAGACGAACTGGAAAAGGCCGGCTTTAGCCGAGACGGAAAAATGCGTTTGTATGACGGCAGAACGGGCGTTCCATTTGACCAAGAAGTGGCGGTTGGATATATGTACATAATGAAGCTTCACCACATGGTTGAAGACAAGATACACATGCGTTCCATCGGACCTTACTCTCTTATCACTCAACAGCCACTTGGAGGAAAGGCGCAGGGCGGAGGACAGCGTTTTGGAGAAATGGAGGTCTGGGCTCTTTTGGGACATGGGGCGGCTTATACTTTGCGTGAAATGCTAACCATAAAATCGGACGACATACAGGGCAGGGCGGCGGCTTTTGATTCCATTGTAAAAGGAGAAAGAATTGGCGAATCAAACGTACCGGCTTCATTTAACGTGATGCTAAACAACTTGCGGGGCTTGGGATTGGATGTGGAACTGCAAGGTGACGGTTTGTTGCCGGAGCGACCGGCGTTCAAAAGGTCGAGAAGAATGACAGAAGAGGAAAACGAATAATTGACAGCAAGATACGACAGACCGCGTCTGACGCGGGAAAATCAGCCGTCGTCCATAAACACTTCGCGTGTTCACTACTTATATGAAAACAATCACAAATATCAACAATTTCAAATCAATACTTCTCAAAATCGCTTCACCTGACAGAATAAAAAGCTGGTCGTACGGGGAAGTCACAAAACCGGAAACCATAAATTACCGAACTCAAAGAAGCGAAAAGAACGGTTTGTTTGACGAGAAAATTTTCGGGCCTGACAGGGATTGGGAATGTTACTGCGGTAAATACCGAGGCGTTCGCTACAAGGGAATTGTTTGCGAAAAGTGCGGAGTTGAACTCACTCGTTCAATAGTGCGCAGAGAAAGAATGGGACATATAGATTTGGCTACGCCCGTCGCCCATATATGGTTTTTGCGCAGTATGCCTTCGCGTCTCGGGCTTATTCTCGGTATGTCAACGCCCGATTTGGAAAAAGTCATATACTTTGCCGGATATATCGTTACTAAAGTCATTCCGGAAGAAAAAGACAGGGTCTTGAAAGAAATAGCCGCGGAATACAAAACAAAATTAAAGTCCATGGCTGACGAAAGGTCAAAAGAGGCCTTGAAAGAAAAACTTCTTTCAGCCAAACACGAAATTGAAAATATTTACCCCGGCGTTGTTTTGGATGAAATCCAGTATCATAATTATTCTCTGAAGTACGGAGCTCTATTTGAAGCCGGAATAGGCGCCGAGGCGATTTACGAAATCTGCCGAGCTTTGGATTTGAACAAGTTGGAAGAGGAAATGAAAAATGCTTTTGAAAAAGCCAGCTCGCTTGAAAAAGACAAACTGAACAAACGACTCTCTCTTGTCCGTTCCATGATAAAGTCAGGCATAAGGCCGGAATGGATGTTCTTTTCCACTATCCCCGTTATTCCGCCGGCTCTTCGTCCTATGGTGCCCCTCGATGGCGGACGATACGCCACTTCAGACGTGAACGATCTTTATCGCCGTGTTATAAACAGAAACAACCGTCTTAAAAAACTCAAAGATATAAACGCCCCCGATGTCATCTTGAGAAATGAAAAAAGAATTTTGCAGGAAGCCGTTGACTCTTTGATTGACAACTCCATAAGGCACGGGGCTTCTTCGCAAAGCGCCCTTTCCCAGTCGCGAACTCGCACCCTGAAATCTCTGTCAGACAACTTGAAGGGCAAAAGGGGACTCTTCAGGCAAAATCTTCTGGGCAAACGCGTTGACTATTCCGGACGTTCGGTTATCGTCGTCGGTCCGGACCTTAAGCTCAACGAATGCGGCCTTCCCAAACACATGGCCCTTGAACTTTTTAGACCTTTTGTCATTTCCGGACTTTTGAAAAGGGAATTGGCTTTCAATATCAGAGGCGCCGGTAAACTTATAGACGAAGACGCTCCGGAGGTCTGGGCTATTTTGGAGGAGGTCATAAAAGACAAATACGTTCTTCTAAACCGCGCGCCCACTTTACACCGCCTCGGTATTCAAGCATTCAAACCGATACTGATTGAAGGAAGCGCCATACAAGTGCACCCTCTTGTCTGCACCGCCTTTAACGCCGACTTTGACGGAGACCAAATGGCTGTTCACGTTCCGCTGTCCGAAGAGGCCCAACTGGAAGCCAAAAACATAATGGCTTCGGACAAAAACATTTTGAAGCCGGGCTCGGGAGATCCTATAATTTCAGGAAAGATGCTTGACATCGTGCTCGGGTGCTACTGGATGACAAAAATAATGCCGGGTAGCAAGGGCGAGGGCAAGATTTTTGCTTCACCCAACCATGCCGTAACCGCTTTTGATTTTGGCGAAGTGGACTTCAGGGCAAACATAAAGGTCTTGGGCAGCGACCGTCCCAAATACAAAGAATTCGGCGACAAAATTTTTGAGACATCCGTGGGGCGAATTCTTTTCAACGGAGTTTTGCCCGACGATTATCCGTACCAAAATTACGAAATTGAAAGAAAGAAAATGACCCACATGGTTGACGAGCTTATCGGTATTTACGGTATAGAGAAAATCCCGAACATAATGGACAGAATAAAGGCGTTTGGATTTAAATTCGCCACTTATTCGGGCATCACCTGGGGCATTGACGACGTGCGCATTCCGGAAGAAAAAGGAGAGGTTATAAAAAGGGCTAAAGATAAAAGCGCCGAAGTGGAAGGCCAGTACAACGATGGACTTCTGTCGTCAGACGAGAGATACAGGAAGAATATTGAAATATGGCACGGCGCCAAAAACGAAGTGGAAAAACTCATGCCTGCCACTCTTTCCTCCAAATCTTCCGTATACGATATGGTGTACTCGGGCGCCAGAGGTTCTTTTTCACAGATAACCCAGATGGCCGGAATGAAGGGTCTTATTCAAAATACGGCCGGCGAGACCATTGAATTTCCAATACTGTCTTCCATGAAAGAGGGACTTACCCCGATTGAATATTTCATCACTACCCACGGTTCAAGAAAAGGTCTGACCGATACCGCTCTAAACACCGCCAAGGCCGGATACTTGACCAGAAAACTTTTCGTCGTGGCTCAAGATGTCATAATAACGGACCACGACTGCAAAGCCCGAGATTTTGTCAAAATAAAGAAATCAGAAATTTCCGGCGTTGACAACAATATGGTAAAAAACATCCGTGGCAGAATACTTTCCGAAGATGTTGTGACTGCCGAAGGACGGGTTATTTTCACAAAAGGGCATCTTTTGTCAAAGAGCGATTCGGTTAAATTGCAGGAAGAAGGGGTCTTGGAGGTTTCAGTCCGTTCGCCTCTTTCTTGCAAAGCCACGCAGGGTGTTTGCGTTCTCTGTTACGGCGCGGATCTCGGAAATAACCGCATTGTCGGACTTGGAGAGGCGGTGGGAACCGTGGCCGGACAAGCTATCGGGGAACCGGGAACACAGCTTACGATGCGTACTTTCCACGCGGGAGGCACGGCGTCTATCGGTGGCGACATCACCCAAGGTTTGCCCCGTGTTGAAGAATTGTTTGAAAAAAGAACTCCAAAAAATCCGGCCGTTGTCTGCCATGTTGATGGCGTAATATCGGAAATAAAAGAGGAAGACAAGGAAAAAACGATTTCCGTCATTCCGGAATTGAGCGAGGCCAAGCGCAACAAGAAAGGGTCCATAGAGTACGTGGTAAACTATAACCGTATGCCTCTTGTCAGAGTCGGCGAGAAAGTCAAAAAAGGTCAAATACTGACTGACGGCTCTGTTGACATAGATGAACTTTTCAAATACGCCGGCAAGGATAAAACGCAGGACTACATAATTCACGAGGTTACCAAGCCGTACGAATTGCAGGGAGAGACCGTTTCCAGAAAACACATTGAAGTCATAGTCCGTCAGATGTTCGGCAGACGCAAAGTCGTCTCCGTAGGAGGAACTTCGCTTTCCGTGGGTGATGTGGTTGATTTTGCGGTTCTTGAGGCGGAAAACGCCCGTGTTGCCGAAAAAGGACTTGAGGAGGCAAAGGCGGTTAATTTGGTAATGGGAATTTCGGAAGTTTCTCTTTCAAGAAAAAGTTTCTTGTCTGCCGCTTCTTTCCAACACACCACGCGCGTTCTTATAAACTCCGCGATACGCGGTCATGTGGATAATTTGCAAGGACTTATGGAAAACGTAATAATCGGTCGTCTTATACCGGCGGGAACGGGATTCAAGGGCGGGCCGAAGGAAAAAATAGTAAAACTGACAGCCGATCAGACAGCCGATAATTCATAGTAGATACGCTTACGAAAGCGTCTCCGAATAAGAAGTTGATACCACTTACAAGTGGGGCAAGAGAGAATAGAAGGGAGAAGCACGCGAATCCGGAGAACACCCTCGCAAGGGTTTCTGCGCTTGTCGGTGTTGCTTTTAACTTTACAAATTATGAGTGATTCGGTTGAACAAATAAAAGAACGCCTGCCAATAGAAGAAGTCGTGGGCTCTTATATAAAACTGGACAAGGCCGGCTCTCACTTAAAAGCACGTTGCCCTTTTCACAATGAAAAAACGCCCTCTTTTTTTGTTTCAAGGGAAAGGCAAAGTTTCTACTGTTTTGGTTGCGGGCAGAAAGGAGATATTTTCACTTTCGTTGAAAACTTTGAGGGCGTGGATTTTAAAGGAGCGTTGAAAATTTTGGCAGAGCGAGCCGGAGTAGATATTGAGACGAGGGAATCAAACCCTGAAGCAAAGTCCGAGAAAGAAAATGTCTATGAGGTATTGGAAAAAGCCACGGCATTCTTTGAAAAGAACCTTGATATAAACGGCGAAGCGAAAAAGTATCTTAAAGACAGGGGACTTTCAGATAAAACCGTAAAGTCATTTCGTCTCGGTTTTGCAAAGGACGAGTGGCGATCTCTTCGGGAATATCTCGCGTCCGGAGGCGTCTCTGACAAAACAATGCTTTCGGCCGGTCTTATAAAAAGAGCCGAAAAAAACGGACAGGAAGTTTACTACGATACTTTCAGGGCTCGGATAATTTTTCCGCTTTGGGACAGCGCGGGCAGGATAGTGGCTTTCTCCGGCAGGATTTTCCCCGGACCTGAAAAAGAAGGGGCTCCTAAGTACCTAAACAGTCCGGAGACGGTTGTTTTTAGAAAATCAGTCGCGCTTTACGGCCTTCACTTGGCCAAAACCGCCATAAGAAAACTTGATCATGCCATTTTAGTTGAGGGGCAAATGGATTTGGTTTTGTGTCATGAGGCCGGTTTTCCCAACACTGTTGCCACGTCAGGCACCTCTATGACCGAAGAACATTTGGCAGTCATAAAGAGATTTTCTGACAACTTAAAGATGGCTTACGACGCGGACAGCGCGGGACTGCGAGCCGGGAGTAGGGCTGTAAAAATGGCCTTGGCGGCAGGCATGAACGTAAAGATAGCTCCGCTTCCCAAAGGCGAAGATCCGGCCGATGTTATTCGCAAAGACCCTTTGAAATGGAAAGACCTTATTGGCAGAAGCAGTCATGCCATTGATTTTTACACTGATATCGCGGTGTCGGAGAAAACAGACGATCGGGAACTTGTCAAAAAAATAAAATCAGATGTTTTGCCCTTTATTTTGAAAGTACCGAGCAGTATGGACCGGGACTCTTTTCTTCGGTCGGTTGCCTACAAAACTGGAATCAGGGAAGAGACGCTTTTTAAGGAAATGCAAGGCATCAAAGACGAAGATGTCGGCCAAGGAAAAGAGTCCGGAGGGGTGAGCCGAGAGAAAGAAAAGCCGGCAAGCCGCGTCAGTAGTTTAGAGAAAAGAATTGTCGGAATATTGAAGTGGCAAAGTTCGGATAAAAATCCAAGCGTGGAAATTTCAGAGATAGAAAAACGCATTGAAGAGATTATAACCGACGATGGCAGAGAGCGTCTTAAAGAAGTGGCAAAGATTGGAGATGAAGAACTTGTTTTTGAGGCCAAAGTCATGTGCGAAAAAGACGGCGGACTTTCTTTGGGAGACGTGGAAAAACTTTTAGACGAGCTTGAAATGGAGTATTTGGGGGAAAAGGTCTCTTCTCTGATGGACGGTATTTTCAGGACGGAAAGACATAAAGACAATGAAAAAAGAACGACATTGTTAGAGGAGCATATGAGATTAACGACCAGAAGAGAGAATTTAAGAAAAAAATTAAGCGCCGGCTAATAAAGCCCATGTCCCTTTAGGGGCGGGATAACCCCTTTTATATTTTTTAGAATTGTGGTATTATAAGAGTTTAATTTTGGTAAACCGCTGATTTTGCTTTCAACATTTTTTATGAAAAAAAAGAATAAAAAGATAAAAAAGGCGAAAATTTCCGCTAAAACGCGCAAAAAAACCAGAAACACGCGTCTGAGAAGGGAGATAAAAAATAAACTCGGGTTAAAGTCCGGCAAAGGCCGTCCCCAGAAAGCGCCCAAAAAAACCAGTAAAGAAAGAAGTCAGGCGAACAAAGCCGACCGTCTTCTTATGAAAGGCAAAGAGCGCGGTTTTGTCACATATGATGAGATAATCAAAGAATTTCCGACAGTTGAAGAAGACATAATGTTCCTTGACGACCTGTATGCCAAGTTCCATGCCGCCGGCGTGGATATTCTGGAGGGGGGTGGCATTTTGGACTTGGGAGAGGAAGAGCTTGTGGCAAAGAAAAATGTTTACGGCAGTCGCGACGGTGGATACGATTCCATTCAGATGTACCTTAAAGAAATAGGACAATATCCTCTCATACACGCGGCCCAAGAAAAAGAACTGGCTAAAAGAATTCAGGCCGGAGACGAGGAGGCCAAAAATCTTCTGGCCCGAGCCAATTTGCGGCTTGTCGTGTCTATTGCAAAAAAATACGTCGGTCGCTCGCCCGATCTCACTCTTTTGGATCTCATACAAGAGGGGAACCTCGGTCTTTTCAAGGCGGTGGACAAATTTGACTGGACAAAGGGCTACAAATTCTCAACATACGCCACTTGGTGGATACGACAGGCCATTACCAGAGCTCTGGCTGATCAGTCGCGCACAATCCGAGTTCCGGTGCATATGGTGGAAACGATTGCCAAGTACAAACAAGTGGTGCGTCGGCTTTCGCAGGACTTGGGACGCGATCCTTTGCCGGAAGAAATAGCCACGGAAATGGGCGTTGATGTTGAGAAAATTTATAACATAGAAAAAATAGACCAAGACACGGTTTCTCTTGAAAGTCCGGTAAACGACGACGATGACGGCAAATCGGTTCTTGGCGACTTTCTTTCAGACGATAAGATTTTATCTCCCGATCATGAATCGGCGCGCAGGATTTTGTCAGACCAAGTAAAAGAGATATTGGACGATTTGTCCGAGAAAGAAAGGCGGATTTTGGAAATGAGACACGGACTTTTGGACGGAGTGACTCACACTCTTGAAGAAGTGGGACAGAAATTCGCCGTTACCAGAGAAAGAATACGCCAGATTGAAGCAAAAGCGCACGAGAAAATAAGGCATCACGAAAAGGCCAAGCGGCTACAGAGTTATTAAAGAGCTCCATGTTTCCGTATCTTAGACGCGCAAAAGTGGATAAACGGCTAATACTCACGAGTATTAGCCGTTTTCTCTTTTGACCCCTAAAGGCCTATAATATCTATATTTATGTTAGAATTTCCTTATGATTTCACATCTTAAAAGCGATATGGAAAATAGGTTTAAGGAAAAATACGCTCGGCTAAATCCTTCCCAGAAAGAAGCGGTGGATTCTATTGAAGGGCCGGTTATGGTTGTTGCGGGCCCCGGTACCGGAAAGACAACTATTTTGACTTTGCGTATAGCCAATATTTTGCGTCAAACAGATACGCCACCTGACGGTATTCTGGCTTTGACTTTCACCGAGGCGGGCGTTGTCGCCATGAAAAAGAAACTTCGCCAAGTCATTGGCGGCGCGGCGGATTTTGTTAAGATTCACACCTTCCACGGTTTCGCTCTTTCCGTAATGCGCGAATTTCCTGAAGAGTTTCCGTTTATAAGTGGCGCGTCACAGCTAAACGAAATAGAGATAGAAGGTCTTATATCTAAAATCCTGGAAAATCATGAGTACTCCGCTTTACGTCCGTCCGGTAGGCCGGAACAATATATCGCGCCGACAATTTCTTCCATAAGCGGGTGTAAAAGGGAGTTCGTAAGTCCTGACGATGTTAGGGCTTTTGCCAATGAAAAAGTAAAAGAGATAAAATCTGACGATTCTTCGTATTCAACCAGAGGCAAGACAAAAGGGTCGCTTAAAGCCGAAGCTCAAAATAAAATAGAAAAATGCCATAAAACACTCATCTTTGCCGACGTGTTTGAAGAGTATGAGAGGCGGAAAAAAGAACAAAACAAATACGATTATGACGACATAATTTTGGAGCTTATTCGGTCTTTCAGAGCCAATGAAAACCTTCTGAGGATTATTCAGGAGAGGTCTCTTTATATTTTGGTTGATGAACATCAAGACACCAACGACTCACAGAACGGAATTATAAAGTCAGTGGCTGATTTTTTTGACAACCCGAACGTATTTATTGTTGGGGACGAGAAACAGGCGATTTTCCGTTTTCAGGGAGCGTCGGTTGAGAATTTCCTAAAGTTTCAAGACGTCTGGCCGGGGATGAAAATAATCCGTCTTGCGGACAACTACCGGTCTCACCGCCACATATTGGATGCCGTTTTTTCAATGATAGAAAACAACTACGAAGAGGGTCAGCATGAAAATCTTAGAATAAAACTCAAGGCATCTTCCGGAATTAAGGAAAAGCCGATTTCGGTCAAAACCGCCGAGTCCGAAAAAGAAATGGAGAATTATTTGATTTCCGAAACAAAAAAAATTCTGAAAGAAGACAAGGGAAGCGAGGTGGCGATAATCACCAGAACAAACAATGACTTGGACAAAATCATCAGATTGTTCAACATGTCGGACGTGCCTTTTTCGGCTGAAAGAAACATAGACATTTTCAGTTCTCCCTTGGGCTCTCTTTTTCTTGACTGTCTTGAATTTGCCGCGGACAGTTCAAAAACGGAAGCTTTGGCGCGGTCTCTTTCCGGCGGAGCATGGAACGTCTCTTTTGAAGATAGGATTCGTCTTATCAGGGGACTGAAATCGGCAGTTGTTTCAGTTTCTGACATAACTGCCAAGCTTCAAGATATAAGTCAAAAGGCGGCTTCCGCCGACCCTGTTGCTTTTTTGTACTTTTTGGCAAGACAAAGCGGTATGGAAAAAATGTTTGCCGATACGCCGGAAGGCGTGGAGATTTGGCGCGGAATAATATCTTTTGCCGAGAAAGTTCAAAAAGAAGATGGCGGTCAAAGCGTTCGCGCCTTGGCGGAAAAGTTTTCCGCTTACAGGGAATCAAAGCAAAAGAGAAACGTAAAAGTGTGGACGGGTAAAACGGAAGCGTCTGTCAAAGTCATGACCGCTCATGGTAGCAAGGGTTTGGAGTTTGACTATGTTTTTTTGCCTTATGCCACGGAAAAGGCGTGGTTTAAAAAAAATAAGCGTCAGTATTTTCTTTTGCCTAAAACTGAAGACGCGGTGGACGAAGTGAAAGACGAGAGACGGTTGTTTTATGTCGGATTGACCAGAAGCAGAAAACACGCTGAAATTCTTTTTAGTGAAAAGGACTCGGCCGGAGACGGGACACTGCCCCTGCGTTTTATTTCAGAGTTGAATCCGGATAACGTTGAAAACCTTTATATAACCGGTAGCAAGGAAGAAGCCGTGCTTTTTCCGAAAAAAACAGGACTGGAAAATGACGCGTGGGAAGAGAAAATCATAGAGTACGGAAAACATGTCATTTGCAATTCGGGGCTGTCGGTAACGGCTCTTAATCACTTTTTGGAATGTCCGAGAAAGTTTTTGTATAAAAGCATTTTGAAAGTGCCAGAACCGCCTTCTGCATCGGCTGAAAAGGGAACATCTCTCCACGAAGCCATATCGGCAGTTTGGAATTCCCCAAGGACAGACATTGAGAGTGTTGAAAAGACGCTGGAAAAAGAGTCGCGTAATTATCTTGAAAATAAATCTTTCTTACCGAGATTTGAAAAAGAAGCGGTTCTAAAAGAGCTTGGAGAAGAAATTCCCAAAATCGCGTCTTCTCTTGTGTCGCATTTTAAAACCGAAGATAAAGTTTATGCCGAGAACTGGTACGAGCAAACGGCTGATTTTGCCGTCCCCGAAGAGGGCCAGTTGCCGGTGAAGCTCCACGGCAAGCTGGACGCCGTTTTTGTGGGAGAGCGCTCTCTTTCGGTTTTTGACTACAAGTCCAAATTGGCCATGTCTGAACCGGCCATAAAAGGCGAGACAAAAAACGACAACGGAGATTACTTCCGTCAGCTTGTATTTTACAGACGGCTTCTTAAAGACAATCCCAAATTTAAAGAACTTGAGCAGTCGTTTTCTCTTTATTTCATAAAGCCCGACAAAAAAGGAAACTGCAAAGCCGTTACTTTAGTCGTTTTGGAGAGCGACCTTGTGCGTTTAGAGGAGGAAATACAAACGCTTGTTGAAAGCGTCTGGAGCGGAGAGTTTATAAAAGGCAATTGCGAAAAGTCAGATTGTCAGTGGTGCAGGTTGGCCAAAGCAAAAATGGTCGGCGGAGGAGGCAATGTGTAAGTTTGTCATATTACTCACGCTGCCATTCCGATTGTTAACTTGTAAGCCCAATTCAATTCAAAAAGTCAAAGACCAGCATCCCTAACGAGGCAATCAATATAACCATGCCCCACCAAAAAGGAAACCACTCAAAAGCCGGCCGCTTGAGTTCCCGCTGGATCCACAATAAACACCTCCTCATCCTCATGGCAATTGCGCATTAAGCTGTTTAATACCCCACATAGGCTTCGACCCTTTGATCAATCACTCTTTGAATATCGCTCCCCTCGACCTCTGCAAACCCAAAAGTAAGCAATCGGAATGGCAGCGTGAGTAATATGACAAAACCGAAACCGGCTTATTGGTTGTTTAGAATCAAGTCAAAAATTTCCGAAAGAATGTCTTTGGGAAAGGCCCCGCCTATGGAAACGGTCTTTTTATCGGCGCTTAGAAACAGCGGATCGGGAGAGCCGGCGGGCAGATTTTTTAGAAGACGGTTGTTTATCTCCTTCAAACCTTCTTCTGTTTTTTCGGAAGCCGGATTTTTAAGCGACAAAAAACTATTCGGGGTACCGGTGACGCCCGCGTCTATGCCTCCCGCGTAATCGCTCTGTATTTTATCGGCAAATTGTCCGCTCTGAAGGCAAGCTGTAAAGGCGGCGCGGTTTAAACCGACATCTTCAGCCAGTTTAGGCAGAATATTTAAATCCAATCCGTTGTTTGACGGGGTTGTTTCAAAAACCTTGTCAAGATAATTCCAAAAAACATTATTTCCTCCAAGTGATGCCGCGCATTCGGTCGCTTCCGCTTCGTCTACCGCCTTAGGGTGTATTTGGGTCAGAGGAAAGTGCCGATAAGCCCAGGCCACAGAACCGTCTTTTCCATACTGCTCCATCACTTCTTTCATCGTGAAGTGAAAATTTTTGCAAAACGGACATTCAAGGTCGGAGTATTCTATTAGGATAATTTCGGCGTTCGGATTGCCTCTAATATGGTCTTCTTCGCCAATAGGCAAAAGATTTATTTCCAAGTTTTTGAAATCGCCGTTTTGGGCTTTCTCAACCGCTGCTAAAGAGCTGTTTTCACTGCCTCGCGAGAAAAAAATGGCACCGCCTATTATTAGCGCCGCTATAACTATAGCCATGGGAACCGTTAAAGATGGGCCATGCGTTTGTGAGGTCTCTTCATTCATATGCTGATTATATCAGATAATGAAACTGAAGCAATCACGCCTTAATTTTTTCTGGTATAATCATTTAATGACAATTTTTGAAAGCGTTGTTTTGGGTGTTGTGCAAGGTCTTACGGAATTCATTCCGGTTTCTTCTTCAGGGCACCTTATTTTAGTCAGGGAGCTGTTGGGAATAAACGGCGGTTCGGCTCTCGCCTATGACGCTGTTTTACAGCTTTTCACCTCTTTTGCCATTATTTTTTATTTTCGGCAAGATATATGGAAGGCCTTCCTGTCTATTTTTGGAAACGAAAAAAATGGTAACTTGGAAAATGGCTCTTTAACAGAAGACCTGCTTAGAAATAGAAAAGAGTCAAAGGTTCTTATTTGGTCGCTTGTTTTGGGTACCATACCCGCTGTTTTAGCCGGTCTTTTTCTTGAGGACTACATGGCAACCGTTTTTCGGCAAGTTTGGATGGTATCATGGATGCTTATCTTGGGAAGCGTTCTTTTCCTGCTTGCGGAGTGGTTTGGCAAGAAAAGAGGGGAGCTCACAGTCGGCCGTGGTTTCGTCGTCGGACTTTTTCAAGTTCTTTCGCTTTTCCCCGGAATGTCGCGAGCCGGCGCCACTATTTCCGGCGGTCTCTTTGCCGGACTTACGCGAGAAGCGGCGACTCGTTTCGCGTTTCTTTTGGGTTTTCCCGTCCTCTTCGGTTCAGGTCTTAAAAAACTTATTGAACTCGGCGGTACGGGGGATATCACTTTTTCACTGATTGTCGGCTCGGTGGCATCTTTCTTTGTCGGTCTTGCCGCCATCCATTTTCTAATTCGCTATCTTAAAACGCACACACTTTTGGTTTTTGTAATTTACCGTCTGATTTTAGCGGTAGTTATTATAATACTTTTGTAGCTTCTGGGGCTGACTACTTTGGCGTAGCGTGGCGGGTCGGTGAGGCGAGGTGAGCGCGGAGGGAGAATAAAAGGATGCGGGGGAGTTAAGAACCTCGCATTATTCTTCGCGCTATTCATCCGGAACAAATCGTCAAATCAAAACGGTAAAGTGAAAGTCATTGCCGAATTTTCTCTGACTTCCCAGTCGGTAGTATCAATAGGCAAATCTTTTATGGCAAAGCCGTCTTTGTACTTTACGTATTTATTTTTCAAAGCGTAGTCGTAGATTTCTTTCGTGATTTTCACGTCTTCAACACAATATTTCGCGACCTTGTCTTTTAGGCCGTTTCTCCACCAAGTAATGGCTTCAAGCCCATCTCCGGTTTTTTTCTTTCCCAAAGTCGCTTCGGCTATTGTGTCCAGCTTTATTCTCCTCCCTAACGACTTTTTTATTTCTTTGAGCAAGTCAATATGCTTTATCTTTGAAAAATCACCGCTGTAATATTTGTTCAAAAGAGGCAAGTCAAAATGCAAGGAATTAAAACCGACTAAAAGGTCGGCCTTTTCAAAAAGAGGCCAGAGTTTTGGCAAATCTTCTTGAAAATAGTGTGAATATGAATCAGTTTCAGAATCGTAAACGCCTACCACGGAAAGATTTAAAGAGGCGGGGTCGTTTACTCCGACATCGGAAAATGAGTTTGAAGTTTCAATATCAAATACGACTTTTCGCATTGCGGAATTTTAGTTTTGAATTTTTAAGATTAAAAGTCACTTTAGAGGCAATTTATGGGTTTCCAAAAAATCTCTTATCGTAATGTCTCCCATGCCAAATCCCACCGCCGGGACTGGCTCCTCGCCGAAAATTTCAAGCAGGTTGTCGTATCGCCCGCCGCCAAAGAGTGAACGATTGTTGTCGGGATGCGTATCAAAAACCTCAAAGACCATTCCGGTGTAGTAGTCAAAACCGCGAGCGATATTTGGGTCAAATTCCGTATTTAAAACATTTTTTTCTTTTAAGAGTTTCTTAAGCTTTGTCATGTCTTCGCTTTCGGCAATTTCAAAATCCATGCCGAGTTTCCGAAGTTCTTCCGTACGTTTCTCTTCTTCCATCTTGCCTTTTTTGTCTATGAGGCGCGTTATTTTTCTCTGACTTTCTTCGTCGGTTACGCCGTGTTTTACGAGTTCGTCAGTCAGGATGTTTCGGCTTCCTATTTTTATTACGAAGTCGCTTTCGGTCGCGCCAAACTCTTTCATTATGGCGTGCGCCAGCGAAATTATTTCAACTTCCGCTTCAAGTCCCGCCATTCCCAAAAGGTCGCAATTTAACTGCCAGTGTTCTCGGCGGCGGCCTCTTTGCGGGCGTTCATAACGGAAAAGGTTAGGTATGGAAAACCAGCGAAGAGGGAATTTAAGCGACTTTCGGCGAGCGGCCACCATGCGCGCCAAGGTCGGCGTCATTTCGGGACGAAGGGTTACTCGTCTGTCGCCTCTGTCCGTGAAATTGTATGTTTGCTCGCCGACTATCTCATCGCCCGATTTCGCCTCATAGAGTTCGGTCGGCTCCAAAATTGACGCGCCATATTCAACGTAACCGAATTTTTCCGCCACCTTTTTCCATACTCCGAAAATATAATTTTGCGTGGCCATATCTTCCGGGTAAAAATCTCGCACGCCTTTATAACAGTCGGTTGATAGGTTGCCGTTTTTAGTCATGAAATGTATTTTATCAGAGCTTATGTTATAAAGAAAGCGCGCCCGTCTGCGATTATCGCAAACGGGCGGCACAGATTCATACTCCCTATTCCCCGCGGTCCTTTGTTTTTTCTCGCTTTTGACTTTTTTCATCAATCTTCTGATGTATCTTTCGGAGCTCTTCCCTAAGTTTCTCGTTTTCTCGCCTTGTCTGGATAGTTGCTTGTCGCTGGCCTACTAAATAAGGTGAAATCAAGAAAGTCAGTATAATCGCCACTATTATACTACGGAAGAGTGATAGCGTTTCTTCAACAATCATATGTACGAATATGGTTGTAAGAAATATCGCCATGAGGACAAAAAACAAATCAAATAGCGACACGTCCTCTCTTTTTCTCATTCTGGTCCTTTTTTTGGAGTTCAACCGCTTTCCTATACTAAAGTTTCTATAACCGAGTATGTCAAAAAACGTCCACATTGTCTATAAAAATCCGGGTGAGACGCCACTTGAATGTCTAAAAAGTTTTAGACAGGCAATACCGGAATATTCTACGGAAAAAATGACCTACGCCGGGCGGCTTGACCCTTTGGCGGAAGGTCTTTTGATTATTCTTGTTGGAGATGGCATTAAGGAAAAGGAAAGATATCTTTCCTTGGGCAAAGAGTACGAGGTGGAAATAATTTTCGGATTTTCTACCGACACTTTTGATGTTTTGGGAAAAGTCGCCGGAATTTCTGAAAATTTGCCAGGTAGCGATAGCGGAGCAATACTTCAAAAGTTTTTAGGTAAACGGAGCCAAAAGTATCCGCCGTTTTCTTCAAAAACCGTGAAAGGCGAACATCTCCACTCTTTGTCTCGGGCGGGGAAAATGTCTGACGAAGAGTTGCCGGAGAGGCAAGTGGAGATTTACAGTTTGAAAATGTTGCAACATTCAAAAATTTCCGGCGCCGAGCTTCTGCTAAAAATTGAAAACGGTATATCCAAGGTCAAAGGCGATTTCAGGCAAGAAGAAATTCTGGGTATCTGGAGGGAGAAAATCAATAAAAAGCAATTTTTTCCGGTTTGGAAAATTTCTGTGTCTTGCGGAAGCGGTACCTACATGCGCCGATTGGCCGACGAAATCGGTCTTGCTTTGGACACTCACGCTCTGGCTTTGTCCATAAAAAGGACCAAAATAGGGGAGTACGGCTTGCGAGACGTCAGTTTCCGTAATTAAGGTGAAAAAGACCTTTACAGCTTGCGATTTTAGAGACCATTTTCTACTTGCTTTATTTTTAATATGTGCTATACTAAATATATCGTTAATCTCGGTAAGGTGAGGGTAATAAAAGGCGTTTGCCTTGTAGTAGAGTAGCCATATTGAGAGGTCGGAACGAGTTGTTAGTAGATATTCAAATTGAAGCAATATGGCAAAGAAATTGTACGTAGGAAATCTTTCCTACACTACGACTTCTGACAGCTTGCGCGATACTTTCGCTCAAGCAGGATCAGTTCTCTCCGCTAATGTCATCTCTGATAAGATGACAGGACGCTCAAGAGGATTTGGTTTCATTGAAATGGAAGATGCCGACGCCGACAAGGCGGTTGACATGTTCAATGGAAAAGAAGTTGAAGGACGCACTCTTACTGTAAATGAGGCCCGCCCGATGGCGGAAAGACCTCCGCGCCGCGAATTCAATCGCTAAGCGAAAAAAACGGCTCACACTACCAGTGTGAGCCGTTTTTTTATTGACGACTTTGAATTACGAGACCCAAATCCCGCGTCTTTCTTTTAAATTTCGGCTGGGGCTTGTCAAAAATTATTCAACTTAAGATATCCACTAATTTAACCTAAATGTTAAAGGTTTTAAATTCGCAGCTACGCCGATTGCCAGGGCGATGATCAGTAAGTTTTTGATGATGTATTGTCCCTCTAATGTCGGAACCAAAAAACCGGCCCATGTCGTTGTAGGTAAAATAAACAAAGGCAGGGAGGTCGTAAACATGTGAATCGCCAAAAGAAAAATAGCCAGACGTTCGGCCCGAGGCGTTATAAAAAGCAAGCCGATAAGCATTTCAAACAGTCCGAACATTAAATAAAAATTTGAAAAAGACATAACTGAAATAGTCATGTCAAAAAGATCGTGAACCATTGGTCCGGCGGGCGACAAGCCGAAAATTTTTAAAATTCCAAACCAAAAAAATATTATGAAAAGAACCACCCGCGCGGCGCCGATGGAACAATGTTTAGCGGTGGAAATTATTTTTGAATCCAATTTTTCAAGCATAAGAATATTGTAACACGTGACTTGTAACGCTCAAACGACAAAATAAGCGACATGACTTGTGCATTTTGAGTTACATTGGAATTGTAAAAAGCCAGAGAAAGCAGGAAAAATAAAAAAGAAAGAGAGGAGAAAAAGAAGGAGCGAAAGGAGAGAGGCAAAAGCGGGCATCTTGTTATCGGGAACGCATAAACTTTTTTATGTGCTTATAGAATTTCAAATCCGTCGATTCCGATATGCCGAAATGTCCGCCACGAGGAAATGTTATAAGTTTCGCTCCTGTCTTTTCGGCAAATATACGGCTTGGCGCATACGGCACGACTCTATCGTCTTTTGCGTGAAGGATTAAGATTTTTTCGCCTTCTATAGAGTCCATTTCTTTTATAGGGTTATAAATTTTGCCTTGAGACAATTTTTTCCAGTGAGCAGAGGAGAAACGATAGGCGTTACCGAAACCTTGGCGCAAAAATTTACCGAGTTTGTCCAGTGGCTCGTCAGTGCTGTCTTTTGTCCAGTCAATAACCGGTGATATGGCGATGCCTCCAGCCACTTTTTTGTGGTGGGAGGCAAGAATGGCCGAACCGCCACCAAAACTTCCGCCTATAATAAAAAACCCCGAGCCAACAACCGACAACTTATGACTTTGACCGGACCATAAGTCGGTAACAGATTTTTTGGCGGAAAGCTCGTCTATTATGTCCATGATGTCTTCGTGTGGAGAACGAGCCAAAAAACGGCCATCGCTTTCCCATGTTCCGCGGTAGCTCGGCAGGAAAACCCAAAAACCTTTTTTGGACCAGAATTCCATCGTCTCGGGATTTTTTGGAGCGCCTGGCATGCCTTTTGCCAGAATGATGACTTTGTCGCGACTATGCCTGCGCTGTGGTGGCAGAAATTGGCAGACGATTTGCTTTTTGAATCGGGTGCGAAGCATTTTAGACATAATTCTTAATCCGGCATTTATGCGGATGCCACTAATAACGAATTTGCGAATCGGATTGGCACGGACGCCACATTTGCAGATTCGGATTATATTAAATATAATAAAATTATGATAAACCAACCGGCCGAATCTGCCAATCCCGATAAAAAATCCGGCATCACGTTTGAGATTCGTGAAAAAACTCTTGGCTATGTTACAGCCGGACTGGGGCTTGTGGCAGGGCTTGCATGGAACGACGCCATAAAATCTTTTATTGAATTTATCTTTCCCAAAAAAGGAAACTCCGTAAGCGCAAAATTTGTTTACGCCCTCCTCATAACTTTGGCGGTCGTTACTCTTACCGCTTATTTGGTTAGAATTTTAGGCAGGAAAAATAAATAATCGGTGGCTTTTTAGTCCTACATGTGTTAATATTCTTTCTGTTTTAGACCCGCGTAGGCGGTTTGTCTTGTCAATAAACAATGACTTACTTAAACACAATAATAGAAGCGGAAAAAGAGGCCGAAAATAATCTTGAAAGAGGTAGGCAAGAGGCCGTGTTGATTGTTGATGAAGCCAAAAAAAAGGCCTCTGAAGGTTTGGAAAAGACCAAGGAGTCGTTTAAAGACGTGCGCGCCAAACAACTCTCCACCCAAAAAGAAGCCCTAAAGAAGATGTATAAAGACATTCTTGCCGAGGGCTTTAAGCGTGCCCAAGGCCTTGAAAAAAGGGCGGAGGAAAACAAAGCAAAAGCGGTAGAAAATATTGTGCGGTCGCTTCTGTAATTATTTTTTGCGTCAGGCGCGAATATGCCGACAGGGCAAAGTGATTAGACGGCAGATGCTCTGCTTTGCGGATTCGGATTATATTTTTATGGCTATCGTGGAAATGAAAAAAATAAGGGCTTATGTTCACAAAAGCGCCGCCGGCGCTGTTTTTGAAACATGCCAGCGTCTTGGAATAGTTGAGTTTTCGGATATTTCTCCTGAATTAAAGTTGAACCGCGAGGAAAAAACCGATTTTGAATTCAACCGCGCCGCATCCCGTCTGCAATTTGCCGTGGAATTCCTTTCCAAATTTGAAAGCAAAAAAAAGTCCCTGAAAACGATGATTGAGGGCGACAAAATATGCGTAAAACAGGAAAAAATGGAGCATCTTTTTTTGAACTTTAATTTTAATACCGTTGTGGAAGAATTGGTTTCTTTGGAAGAGGACATCAATAAAGCCAAAACGTCCCTTAGAGACGTCAAAGATAAAATCATTATCGCAAGCGAGTGGACATTTTTGAAAAATCCTCTTTCTGACTTATTGACCGGCAAGACAAAGACCTTTCTTTTGAAAGGTGACGAAGTGGATATGGTTACCCTTGTTTCCGCTCTTTCTGAAAATGACATTGTGTACCACAGTTATTCGCATGGGGCATTGCATATATTGACGGTTTTCAACAGGTTTTCGGAAAAAACCGCTTCTTTGTCTTCATCTTTTCATTTAGAGATAATTTCTCTGCCCCACATTTCTCAATCAGCCGAAGAATATTTGCATGACTTGCACAAGCGCGAAGCAGAATTGAAAGACGAGGTCTCTCTTTTGGATGGAAAAGTCCGTTCCTTTTTGCCAAAAATTTCGGAAATAAAAATTTTGGCGGATTATTTGCGGTGGAAAAAGGAAAAGCATGACATACTGAGCTCTTCTTCAAAGGTTCAAGAGGTCTTGGTATTTGAGGGTTGGATTCCGACTAAAAAAATTACGGCCTTAAAGCAGGCGATTTCCAAGGAAACGCTATTTTTTGAAATGGAAGAAGCTCCTCTCGCGGAGGGAGAAGAACCGCCGGTTGAAATTGAAAACAAAGGACCTATAAAGGCCTTTGAGTCGGTAACCCGTCTTTATGGTCTGCCCGGTTACCGCGATTTGGACCCCACTCTTTTTCTTTCGGTTTTCTTTTTCGTGTTTTTCGGTTTGTCCTTGACTGATTTCGGTTACGGAATGCTTTTGGCGCTTATTCTGGGGTTTATTCTTCTTAAATACGAAGTGCCGAAGGACTCAAAGCCACTTATGACTCTATTGTTTTGGGGAGGTTTGTCGGCGGCCATTTTCGGGCTTTTGTTTGGAGGTTACCTTGGCATAAACCCCGAGGTCATGCCGAATTGGGTGCAAGCGTTGCAAAAATTTGACCCGATAGGTTCTCCCATGCCGGTTCTTCTGCTTTCCTTGGGACTCGGAGTTTTGCAGGTTATGTTTGGATTGGTTTTGAAAATAGTTCGGGAAGCGAAAAACGGAGCTCTTTTAGAGGGTCTTCTTGACCAAGGTCCGTGGCTTTTGACGTTTGTTTCTTTGC
Organism: bacterium; assembly: GCA_030699905.1. Taxonomy (NCBI): domain Bacteria; species bacterium. The sequence continues at coordinate 18,461 of JAUYKQ010000009.1, read as the reverse complement.
TTTTATACGGCGCAAATTCTTTCGGCCTTATTTCAGGAAATTCATCTTTATATGTCATGGCCACGCTTATTTCTGTGGGGCTTATAGTGGCAAGTCAGGCGCGCAAGGGAGAAACTCTGATTGGCAAGTTCTTCAAAGGGCTAATGTCCCTGTATGATTCGGTCGGATATTTTTCCGATGTCCTATCGTATTCGCGTATTTTGGCTTTGGGTCTCGCGACCAGCGCTTTGGCTTTCGCGGTCAACCTTATAGCCGTGCTTTTGCGAGACATGATTCCTGTTGTAGGGCCTGTCGTAATGGTTTTGGTCCTTATTGTTGGACACATTTTCAACATAGCCGTAAACCTTCTTGGGGCTTTCATCCATAGCGCCCGCTTGCAATTTGTTGAATTTTTCAGTAAATTTATAGTCGGTTCAGGAAAGCCGTTTAAGCCGTTCAGAAGGGAGGAGAGATACGTCGTTGTTGAAGAATAATAATTCGTCATTAAAAATTACAAGATAACTTTTTATTTATGGAAATCACACTGGGATTAGCTTTGGTTTTTGGAGGAGCGGCAACAGCCGCCGTTTTGGGTTTTATGGGTTCGGCTATAGGAATGGGTTACGCGGGGCAATCAGCCGCCGGCGCTTTGAGCGAAAGGCCGGAACTTTTCGGTAAGGTTTTGTTGCTTCAGGCCCTGCCCGGTTCGCAGGGTATTTACGGTCTGGTCGGCGCGTTTCTTATCTTAAACTTTGCCGGTCTTTTGGGCGGGGGAGACGCAGGGTCGGTAATTTCAACTTTTGAAGGCCTTCAATATCTTATAGCCGGAATTCCTTTGGGGCTTGCCGGACTTGTCTCCGCCATGTATCAAGGACGAGTATCGGCCGCCGGTATCGTGATGATTGCAAAAGACGACACTTTGACAGCTCGTGCCATGATTTTCGCCGCCATGGTTGAAACGTGGGCAATATTCGGCTTTCTTATAAGCTTTATATTGCTTACTTCCATATAAAAAACACCGAGCACAAATGGCACTCCTCTTGAGTATCTTTTCGGTTTACAGCCAGATAAGTTAATCGCCTAATGTTTCCATGTCTATAAACGACCTAACATCCAAGATAGAAAATGACGCGCTTCTTGAAAAAGAGGCGGTTATTTCTTCCGCCAAGAAAAAGGCATCGGAAATAGAGGCCTCCGGGCAGTTGGAGATTGAAGATTTTTCTCGAAAAATGGCCGAAGAAATCCGCCAGACCCTTGAAGAAAACGAACGCAAAGTCAAAGCGTCAGCGGTTCTTGAAGTCAAAATGAAAAATCAAGAAACCAGAAAAGCGGCTTTGGAAGGCGTGTTTGCCGAAGCGACCAAAAAAGTGACCGAACTTTCCTCCGAGGACTACGAAAAGTTTGTTTTCAAACTTGTCTCACTGATACCCAAAGACATATCCGGTGACGTTAAAGCCCTCTCTCCCAAGTCGCGTCTTTCAGAGACAGAAAGGGCTTTAAAAAACTCCGGATTTAAAATTGAAGCGGTCGCCGAGCCGTCGCTTAAAGCCGGCCTTAAAATCGCCGGAGATGACTTTGAATACGACCTTTCAATAGAAAGAGTCGCGCGGAGTTTGAAAGTCGAAAAGGAAACTGAAATGGCGAAAATCCTTTTTGGTCAGTAGTTGGGCAAATGCAGGCGTTTTTTTTGGCATACCGTTGTTTTGTTCGATCCACGGTGCTTTGCGGTCCGCCCAAATCTTTGTATGAGCGGCAATAACCAAACATGAATTCCACCTATATTTATTCCGGCTCCCGTTTATCCGTCCTTGCAAGCAAACTGCTTTCCGAATCACAGCTTGAGCGTCTTTTGAGCGCCAAGAGTTTAGACGAGGCGTACGCAGTCCTGCACGACACGTACTTGTCTTTACACGCCTCTAACTTTAAACCGTCAGGATTTGAGGGTCTTTTGGAAGCCGGAACCATGGAGGCCAGAAAAGCCATATTGTCTTGTTCTCCGGAACCTGAAAAAAGCGCGATTTTGTGGCTTCCGTACGATTTTTCAAACTTAAGAACCATAATAAAAGCCGTCAGACAAAACCTTTCAGACGACGAAACACTTTCAAAACTTAACCCTTTCGGAATTTTTGCCCCGCGCGAACTTCTTACCGCTTTCAGGTCGGGGAAAATGCGCCGATTCGGAAAAGCCATGGAATCGGCCGCGACAGAAGCGATGGAAGCCAAAGAATCTTTCATGATAGACCTTATAACAGACAAACATTATTTCAAGGAACTTTCTGAAATCGCCAGCCGAAGCAAAGACCTGTTCATAGAAAAATACTCGGCGCTTTTGATTGATATTTTCAACATTAAGGCGACTCTTCGTCTTGACGCCATCCCGAGCATTGTAAAAGAGGATGTGTTGGTTTCCGGAGGGACAATATCAAGGCGATTTTTGAAAGACAAAGGCGAAAGCAAGAAGTCCCTGATTCGTCTCGGAGGAGAAAAGTTTTTTGGGCAGGCGGTGGAGAGGTACGAAGAGAGTAACTCTCTCGCGCCAATAGAAAAAAAGCTTGACGAATTCCGTCTTGAATTTGTAAAAAGAGAAAGCAATTTTAATGTTTTCTCAGTGGCTTCTTTGGTCTGGTATTTTGAATCGGTAAAAAACAGCGAAAACATAATCCGCGCGGTTCTCTCCGCCAAGCAGACGGGCCTTCCGGAAAAGGAACTACGCGATGTGTTAAGGAAAGTCCTGATATAGACCTTAAAAATATTTATGGAACACAAACTGGCAATCATCGGCCCTAAAAAAATCGTTTCCGTATTCAAGGCGACCGGAGCCGACATTTTTGAGGCGGAAGACGCCGGCAACGCCGTTTTAATTATCCGCGACATAAAAAAGAAAATGGAAAGCGGAGAAGACGGCTCGCCTAAATACGCCGTTGTTGTGATAATTGAAAAGCTCCTCCGTGAAATTCGGGAAGAAGATTATGAAAAAATTTCGCGTGGAGCTTTACCTGCCATAGTGGCTATACCCGGCCTTGAAGGTTCTTCCGGTGAAGCTATTGAAAAACTTAAAAAGCTGGCTGAAAGGGCGGTCGGAATGGCTATCATTAAGTAACTTTGAGTTACGAAACTTGCTTCTCATATTGACGGAAGATTTGAGAAATGGGCTTGCCTAAAACCAAAAAATCCGTATACTGTACGAATATTTTGGTTTTTGCTAAAACACATGAAAGAAACAGAAGAAAAAACAGGCAGAATAGTAAGAATTTCAGGGCCATTGGTTGAAGCCAAAGGACTTCCCGCGCCGAAAATGTACGAAGTTGTGCGTGTTGGTCGTGAAAAGTTAATGGGTGAAATAATTGAGCTTAAAAAGGACAGAGTGTCAATTCAAGTTTACGAAGATACGGCCGGTATTGTCCCGGGCGAGCCGGTGGAGGGTACCGGACGCACAATGTCGGTGGAACTCGGTCCCGGACTTTTAGAGTCCATCTACGACGGCATTCAGCGTCCTCTTTCCGTAATTGAAGAAAAATCCCAGTCAGTTTATATCGCTCGTGGCATTGAAGCAGATGGTATTTCTCGTTCACGCAAATGGAATTTCAAACCGGTCGCGAAGGCGGGAGTTGAAGTTTCAGAAGGGGACATAATAGCTCAAGTTCAAGAGACGACTTTCATAAGTCACAAGATAATGGTGCCACCCGGAATTTTCGGCAAACTCAAATATGTCGCTCCGGCGGGCGAATATACCGTAACGGATGAAATAGCGACCATTACCAATGAAGAAGGACAAGATAGGCCGATAAGCATGCTTCAATACTGGCCTATTCGTGTTCCGCGTCCAAAAAAGGAGAAAATCTTTCCCGAAGAGCCACTTGTTACGGGCATGCGGGTTATTGACTCTTTCTTTCCTGTTACAAAAGGAGGAACGGCCGCCATCCCCGGCCCCTTTGGAGCCGGCAAAACCGTAACCCAGCAATCAATAGCCAAATACTGCGATGCTCAGATAATAGTTTATGTCGGGTGTGGCGAAAGAGGAAACGAAATGACTGAAGTGCTGACAGAATTTCCGCATCTAAACGATCCGAACACCGGAGAGCCGCTTATGAAAAGAACGGTGCTTATAGCCAACACTTCAAACATGCCGGTCGCCGCTCGCGAAGCATCTGTTTACACCGCGATGACTATCGCCGAATATTACCGCGACATGGGATATTCGGTAGCTCTTATGGCTGATTCCACTTCTCGTTGGGCCGAAGCCATGCGCGAAATTTCTGGTCGTATGGAAGAAATGCCCGGAGAAGAGGGCTATCCCGCCTATCTTTCCTCTCGAACCGCCGAATTTTACGAAAGAGCGGGTCTCGTCAAATGCCTTGGCTCTGACGGACGGGTGGGCGCTCTTACCGCTATTGGGGCGGTTTCTCCGCCCGGAGGAGACCTTTCCGAGCCGGTTTCCCAAGCCACTTTGCGCGTGGTCAAGGCCTTCTGGGGACTGGACGGTTCTTTGGCTTACAAAAAACATTTCCCTTCAATTAACTGGTTGAATTCCTACACCCTGTACATGCCCAATATTGAGAGTTCATGGAGAAAAAACGTCGCCGACGACTATCCCGAAGTGCGTCTTTCGGCGATGAATATAATGCAAGAGGAAAACAAACTCATGGAAATCGTTCGTCTTGTCGGCATGGAGTCGCTTTCAAACGAGGAGAAGCTCACTTTGCATATTGCCAAATCAATCCGCGAGGACTTTCTTTTTCAGAACGCTTTTGATGCCGAGGATGCTTACACACCGCCTCTTAAACAGTACAATATCCTGTCGTCCATGCTCGCTGTTTACGAAGAAGGTAAAAAAGTTGTCTCTCAAGACGAATTTGATTTTGAAGATTTTTTGCAAATCCCGTCCGTCAAAGAACTGTCTTTGCTTAAAACATTCGCGGTAAACGCAATGGACAGATACGAAACGTACAGAAAGAGAGCGCGGGAGGAAATCGGCGTTTTGAAGAAATAAACAAAGTCCGCCTAATCCAACTAATAGTTTAAGTTAACATTATGTCAAATATGTCGCTTGAAAAAAGTCACTCACTAAAAGAGTACAAAACAGCCGAATCAGTTTCCGGCCCTCTTTTGATTGTGACCGGAATTGACGGCGTGGGCTACGAAGAGCTTGTGGAGGTTACGATACCGGGTGAGAAAAATCCCCGTCTTGGAAAGGTTTTGGATTCTATGGAAGGCAAGGCGGTGGTGCAACTATTTCAGCCGACAAGGGGAGTGGAGACCAAAAACGCCAAGGTTCGTTTTAAGGGTGAAACCGCCAAAATCGGTCTGTCTCGCGACATGCTCGGTCGGGTTTTCTCCGGCGGTGGCGCGCCCATAGACGGCGGCGGGGAAGTGATAGCGGACAAAAAACTGGACATCGCCGGCGCCGCCTTGAACCCGTGGAGTCGGGAATTTCCGAACGACTTTATCCAAACGGGTGTTTCTTCCATTGACGTTATGAACACTTTGGTTCGCGGTCAAAAGCTCCCGATCTTTTCCGGCTCCGGTTTGCCTCACGCCCGTCTGGCTTCGCAAATCGCTCGCCAAGCCAAAGTGACGACCGGCGAAGCGTTTGCCATTATTTTCGCCACCATGGGCGTTACCTTTGAAGAAGCCGCTTATTTCAAAAAGGAATTTGAAGCTACGGGCGCCTTGGAAAGAAGCGTTCTGTTTCTAAACACCGCCGCCGACCCAGTGGTGGAACGCATCATGACCCCGCGTTTGGCCCTCACGGCGGCCGAATATTTCGCTTTTGAACAAGGCATGCATGTTTTGGTTATTTTGACCGATATGACAAATTACTGCGAAGCCCTTCGTGAAGTGTCTTCGGCCAGAAAAGAAGTCCCCGGCAGACGAGGATTTCCCGGTTATATGTATACCGACCTTTCAACCATCTATGAAAGGGCGGGACGAGTAAAAGGTAAAAAAGGAAGCATCACCCAAATACCGATTCTTACCATGCCTGATGATGACAAGACCCATCCTGTTCCGGACCTCACCGGTTACATTACCGAGGGCCAGTTTATAATTTCTCGCGAATCAAACACCAAGGGCATTTTCCCTCCGGTTGACGTGCAGGGTTCTCTTTCTCGTCTTGCCAATTCCGTTATGGGGAAGAAGACCCGAGAAGACCACGCCCAAGTAAAAGACCAGTTGTTTGCCTCCTATGCTGTCGGTAGGGAAGCCCGAGAGTTGGCGGTTGTCTTGGGCGAAGCTTCTCTTTCGGAGAGCGACCGCGCTCATATTCGTTTTGCTGAAGAATTTGAACGTCAGTTTATAAATCAAGGCGAGAGGGAAGACCGAAGCATTGAACAGTCCCTTGATTTGGGGTGGAAACTTTTGAAAATGCTTCCAAAAGAGAGCCTCAAACGCGTGAAGCCGGATATGGTTCTGAAATATATGTAACACTAAGCATGGAACACGGAACATAAATACGCGGATTGAATATTCGGCATCCGTCAAAATGTTAAATGTTACATGTTACACACTCTATGATATTAAAGGTTAATCCCACCAGAATAAGTCTTCTCAATCTAAAACGCGAGCTTAAAGTCGCGGGGAGGGGGCACAAACTATTAAAAGACAAGCGAGACGGGCTTATGAAAAAATTCATGAGTTCCGTCAGAGAAGTTAAATCGCTTCGCGAAAGAGTGGAAAGAGAAATGGGAGAAGTTTTTCGTTTATATGTGAGAGGTAGCTCCGCCATGCCGGAGACATCAATAGCCGGCGCTTTTCTTCTGCCCAATATCGTGTTGAATATTTTTGCAAAAAGCGAAACGGTAATGTCCGTGCCGACTCCGAATTTTTCGGTTTCTAAAAAAGGACGGCTTTTTTCTTACGGTTTTAGCGAAACCGGCGCCGACATGGATACTTCGGTTTTAAAACTTGACTCTGCCTTGCTTGAAATTGTCAAACTCGCCGAACTTGAAAAGACCCTTGAAAATTTGGCCATTGAAATAGAAAAAACTCGTCGCCGAGCAAGCGCCTTGGAAAATACCAAAATACCGAATCTCAAAGACACTATTCGTTTTATAACAATGCGATTGGAAGAGCAGGCAAGGGACGCCGTTGTGGCCACCATGCGCGTAAAAGCCCAAATATTGGCTACTGAAAATTCCTAAAAAATCTGATGCTATGCGTAGCATCAGATCTTTTTATTTGTCTTTGAATTACGAAACTCCAAATCCGCGTCTTTCTTTTCAATTTCGGCTACGGCTTTGCAAAAATTATTCAACAGATACTCTGTATATGCCTCATAATTTTTGCTTCGCCTCGCTCGAAATTGAAAAGAAATCCATCGGAAGCGAGTTTCGTAACTCAAAGAACTGTGGATTACTCGGTTGACTGATACGATATAATAAGTTGCATAATAGTAGTCGAAATTATTAGCTTAAATTTAACGGAACTTTGAGTTATGAAATAGGATTTCTATTGCGAGACCTGTTTTTGAACTCAAAGCATAAATATGAAAGGACTTCATATAATCAGCTTCATTATTCTTGTTGTCGGAGGTTTAAACTGGGGACTTATAGGAATAGGAGGATGGGACATCGTCGCTTACCTTGGTGAAATGCCCGCAAGAGTCGTTTACATTTTGGTAGGTGTCGCGGCTTTGGTGGAAGTATTTACTCACAAAGCCACATGTCGCGCCTGCAAATCAAATTCAGACGCGCCGGCAATGGGAGGGCAGACAATGTAATCTATGCAAGATAAAAGCCCCGTACGAGACGCCTCGGCTCTCGTACGGGGTTTTTTTCGTCAGCAGACGTCAAAAAACCCCCTCCCCTCTACACCTTGCCTTATTGAATTACAAAATACGGCAGGCGTCCCCCCCCACGAGGAAAGTCACAAAAAAGTGACTAAGACCGGGCAAGCGCCCTTGGAGCGGTCACTTTTTTGGGAGCTTTCCGTGTGGGGGGGTAAAGCCAGGTATTTTGTAATTCACAGCTGCCAAAAATTTTCCATAAAGGGTCTGTTGCCGAATAGGCTTTTGAGTTGATTTTTTCAAAATTCGTGCGAGGCGAAGTTTCAAATTTATGGCTTATGCTCTGAAGTATTGGCCAAAAATTTGAAACAAGCCGTAGCCGAATTTTGGATAAATCAGCCAAAATGGATATTCGGTAACAGACCCATGAATACTTTCAGTATTTTTTACCCGAAGGACAGCCGGATGTGGAAAAGTTCCTGTCATAAATGCTACAATAACGGCATGGAAGTAATTGGGGAGGCATACGAAAAAAGCAAAGAGCTTTTAAAGACCTTAGCCACCGAAAGCGGTTTTGTGGCCTCTATGCAGGATACGACAAACTATAAGCGCGTATGGGCGCGCGACAGTATTATCGCCGGACTTTCCGGCGTGTTTTGCGGAGATAGCGCCCTTATAACTGCTTTTGAAAATTCTCTAAGAACTTTAAGGAAGTTTCAGGACGAAACGGGCAGAATACCGAGCAATGTTTCCGTGGAGGAGGGGAAGGTCAGTTACGGAACGACCGTGGGTAGGATTGACGCGACATTGTGGTATGTCATCGGCGTTTGCCAGATGGCGCTTATTACCGGCAACAAGGCATTTTTTATTGAATTTAAAGATTCAATTGAAAAAAGCATTTTTTATTTGAAATGTCTGGAGCTAAACGGCAGAGGTTTTTTATATATTCCGCAAGGTGGCGACTGGGCGGACGAATATATAAATCACGGCTATGTTTTATACGATCAAATTCTTTACTATTTCGCCCTGACTTTTTATTCCAAGTGCACGGAGGACCCGGCCACAACCCAGAAAAAGGACTATGTCAGAGAACTTATAAAGGTGAATTTCTTGCCGAAGGCCGAATATTCGGGTGGCAGTCATGTTTACCACAAAGCTCTTTACGAGATTGGGCTCAAAGAATACAAGCCACCTCTTCCTGTAGCTTATTTTTCCAATCACAGCATACGTTTTCACGTTGACACGTTCGCTTGCGGACTGCTCTTGCTTTCCGATATCGCTCCGGACGAGGAGAATGTGGCAATCAGGGAAAAGCTGGTAGAATTGGCCAAACACAATGTTTTTCCCATAATGCCTTCTTTTCACCCCGTTATATCTCAGGGCGATCATAATTGGGACCATTTGAAAAGAAGCGCCATTTTTGAATTTCGCAACGACCCGCACGAATATCAAAACGGCGGTCTCTGGCCTTTGGTCCACGGTTTTTTCGTTTCTTCTTTTCCTAAAAAAGAAGGCGAGAAAAAACTTGAGGCATTTGCTCGGACACTGCAAGAAGACGGTTACATTTTTCCGGAATATTACAGCGGAAAAACATTTGAGCCGAAGGGGATTATGAGGCATGGCTTTTCCGCGGCCGCGTATATTATCGCTTACGAAGGAGTGGTTAATGGCAAAAGATTATTTTAAAGGCCTAATTTATTATTGTTCATGTTTATCCTTGCAACCGACCTTGACCGCACTCTTTTGCCAAACGGAAAAGAACCGTATGACGGCACCGTTTCAGAGTTGTTTGCGAAGATTTCCGAAAAAAAATTCGTATTGGCCTATGTCACCGGCCGTGACTTGAATTTGGTTTTGGACGCGGTGAAAAAATATGGCATAAAGTTGCCGGATTTTCTTTTGGCTGAAGTCGGTACTGTGATGTATGAGAAGAAAGGGGATAAGATGATTCCGCTTTCGGATTGGAGCGAGTACGTGCGAAAAAAAACTCAAAACTGGAACAGGGACAAAATAGTGGAAATGGTTGGCATGAGAGACCTTTTGGAACTTCAAGAGGGCTGGAAGCAGAATGAGTTTAAAGTAAGTTTTTACCTGAAAGAAAAGGATAAAAAGGAGGAAATCCTAAGAAAAATAGGAAAGTCCTTGGCCGATATTGAAATTCCGGCCGATGTGATTTGGAGTATTGACCCTCTGCAAAACGATGTCGGACTTATTGATATTTTGCCCGAAAGCGCGACAAAAGTCACCGCTTTGGAGTTTTTGCGTCTGAAACTTGGCGTTGAAAAAGAAGCGGTTTTTTACTGTGGCGATAGTGGCAACGACTTGTTGCCTTTGACTTTCGGTTATAAAGCGATAGTCGTGGCTAACGCGCCCGAAGAAGTAAAGGAAAAGGCGCGTCTTCTCACGCGGGAGAAGGGTTATGGCGAGCTTTTATATATTGCCTCCGGTAAATACGGCAACGGCAACTATTCTTCCGGTATTCTGGAGGGTTTGAAACACTACGGAGTTGTCTCTTAATCCAAGGAGTCGTCTTTAAGATTTATAGTGGAGATAAGGGTTAAGAATTAAACAGAGAGAATTTTAATTTTTACTTTCATCCGCCTTCAACCTCTCAATCCCATGCTTTGCAAACTCCACTTCCCATACAATTTCGCATTCCATACGTCTTGTGAATCGTTCCTCGTCGGTCATCTTTTCAAGCTCCTTTTGTGAATATTTTATATGAAAATCTCGCTCGCCAAGCCATGAACTGATCTCGTCCCACGCAGAGTGCTCGTCATACCGCTCTATCAATTTTCGAGTTGCAGGTTCATCATCCATGTCCATTGTTGAATAATACTTGCCTGCCTCCTCGTCATATTCCACATAGTCCTCAAATCCCATTTCCTTCGCAAAAGAAAACACATAATCTCGAATTTCTTTGATTTTACTATCCTTCTTCATATCTGATTCGCAAATCGCGTTAGCCATCCAGTCCGCCATATATACGGCACGAATCAAATTCCAATACTGCTCCTTTGTAAAGCTTATCTTCATACTTGTTTTTTGTTTTGACCTTTTGTCTATACCGACGAAATGGCTGTTAAGCCCAAAAAAATTGTTCAGTAGGCCGAAAGAACCTTCAAAATATTTTTCGATAGAATAGCAAATTCTTCTTTTGATTTTTCTATATTTTCTTTCGTGCCTTGTTGGTTATCGGCTATTAGCGAGGGGTCAAGAGCAAAAATCGCAACCCCAAGTTCTTGGCACTTAGCCGGAATCCTGCCATAATCCTGAATTATATTTAATGGGTTTTTCCAACTTTCCTCCACAAGTCCATTCCGACAATGCTTTTCCGAAAGATAAGCTCGCACTTTTCCTGGAATTTTTTCAATCCACGCGCGATGGTCAGCAATCGGTTGTCTGCCGTAAACATTATATGAATTAACGATGTATCCTATAAAAAGAGGGTCTCCGGGTAACACCAATTTTGTCTCGGTGTTGCCTGCCAGCGCTTTGGCGGAATTTCGCCATTGTATTTTCCATTTTTCATAAACAGTTCCTAAATTTTCGACACCTTGAACACTAAAAGCGTCTGGCATCATTGGCACGACAAAATAATCTGCCCCGAGTAAAATCATCTGATTTAGCAATCCTAAACTTGGCGAGGTATCAATGATAAAAATGTCTATCTGTTCACTTAACCCTTTTTCTCGTAAAAACCGATCGATGGCGCTTGTTTGAAAATACCCGATTGGCTGTCCGGAAGCCGCTTGCCCATAAGCGGTTGAAAGCAAACCTTCGTAGACAGAAAGATTTATATCGCCCTTGAGGAGCAAAAGATTTTTATTCGCTTTAACAGGAAGGAACTTTACGGCAAGATTTATATCGTTACCGCCTTCAATCACGCCCCGCAAGACATCATATATGGTTTTTTCTGTTTCTGAAAAAAGGTTTTCCGCGTAATACTCTTCACCCATGGCCAGACGGGAAAGGTTGCATTGCGGGTCCAAGTCAATAAGAGCGGTTTTGTATCCCTCTTTGGCAAACGAAACGGCGCAATTAAAAGCCAAAGTCGTCTTGCCGACTCCTCCTTTGTTATTTACAAAAATAAGCTTTTTTGAGCGAGGAAATTTCATCGATTACATTATATACAATGTCCAGTCAATAGACAATAATTGCGATACTCTATGCAATAAAACTATCTCGTTCGGTCTCGCGAGCAGAACTTCTTGGTATTATGCCCGGGCGAGTCCTAATTTGTTGTGGATTTTAGTGTTTTTTTAATATATCCGCTACTGTGCGCGTCCGTCATTTCGCCTCCCGAGCACCCCTCTGCCAAAGCTAAAGCTTGGCGATAGCAGGCAAGTCGGTCGCCATGCAAACTAAAAAATTTGCGACAGTTCTGAACACTAAAATATTCAGTGATAAACATTATCCCCCTCTTTAACTCTTGACTCGTACCCACATGGGTACCGCTTGATATGGACATGTGTTTAGTGTCGTAAGTTTTACCCCCACACCTTAATGCCCTGTGCTTCGCGTAGGGCAAAGAGCATGGAGCACACCGCTTCCTCTTGCCACGCAGGTTTAACGCCCTGTGGCAAGGTTGTGGGGGCTTACCTGTTTAACATTCCATCCACTCCCCAGTACCTGCCGGCGCGGAAAGCTATGAGGACAAGAAATACCAGAGCGTAAATTATATGTTCGTCCACTATGTAGGAATGGTCGCCCGCGTAGGGGAAAGTCAGGACGGGGAAGTAATAAAGAATCATAAGCATGAGCCCGCCCCAAGAAGCCCATTTTGTAAAGGCGCCCAAAATCAAAGCGACTCCTATCAAAGTCAGGCCCCACTCGTTTAAAATGTTTATAAAAGGCAATATGTCAGGATTTGTGAACCACTTGAAAAGCTCCGGAAAAGTTTGAGCGTTATTCAAATATCCCGCGGCGCTCCACTGTGGATTTAAGATTTTTGTAATTCCTGCGTAAAAGAAAAGACAACCAACCGCCACACGTAGAAGAATCAAAGAAACTTTTTGCAATTTATTTCCTACCATTTTAATAAATTATTTTTATAATGCTTGGCCGACATGCCAAGTTTTGTTAATTGTTAAAGACGATTTAATACTTCATCGGCCAGCATCTTCATTTCTTCGGTTGCCACAACTAAAACCGACACTTTTCCTTTGCCTATCGGCGTATCCGTAACATTTTCCTTGTTTTTACTCTCGTCAATTTCCACCCCCAGATGAAGAAGTCCTTCGCAGATTTTCGTCCTCAAAAAATCGGAACGTTCGCCGATGGTACCGGTGAATACAAGAGCGTCCAACCCGCCCAAAACGGCAAAGTAAGAGCCGATGTATTTTCTAATATTATAGCAGTAAAAATCAACGGCCAGTTCCGCGTCCGCGTCTCCCTCCTGCAACCTGTCAATAAGTTCCCTCATGTCGTCGCTTCCTCCAAGAGCCAAAAGTCCCGACTTGTACCAAAAAATGTCTTTTAAATCGTCATGGGATAAATTGTCCTGCTGACCGATTTGAAGCACCGTGCCTGCTCCTATATCACCTACGCGGGTACTCATGGGCAGACCTTCAAGGGGTGTAAAACCCATAGAAGTATCAACACTTTTACCTCCTCTTACGGCAGTGATACTGGCTCCTCCTCCCAGATGAACTACTATTGATTTATCCGGTCTGCCACCCAAAATTTTCTCCGCCTTTAAAACGGCCGATTGCACCGATAGTCCGTGGTATCCGAGGCGCGGGAACCGTTCTCGCATCTCCTTTGGCAAAGCGTAAATTTTCGCCACATCCGGCAAGCTGTCGTGGAAAGCGCTATCGGAGACGCCGTAGAGGGGAGTATTGGGAAACTCCTTTTTTAGCGTTTCTATTTCTTCAATTTCAATATTGACGTGGACGGGGTCCGTTTGTTTAGCAACTTCAAGTTCTTCCATGTATTGACTGTCTATTATCTTTGTCGGAAGCAGTGCCGGCCTCGGCGCGACCGTGCGAATGCCAAACGCGTCTGGAAAAAACGAATCGGGAATTTCTTTGTCGTTCGTCATCTCCGATAAAAATATTAGAATGGCTTTTTTGTATTGGCCCTCCGAAAGAGCTATTCTTTTCACTTGCCCGTTTTTTGACTTATGGTTCGCGAAAAATTCTCCTTTTATTGATTCCGCATGAAAACTTCCGACCTCTTCTTGATTTTTATAGAGGGCGTATTTTTTGGAAGCGCTTCCAGTATCAACCGCGATAACTATTTTTTCCATGTCCATTTTTCTATTTCTTCGGGATCAACTCCGTTTTCCTTAATAAAAACACGATGCTCTGAAATTTTCTTCTTGTACTTTTCAATGATTTCAGAAGCCGAATTTTGGGCTATTCTGCCGTTGTCCGCCAAGACCTCCGTTGCTTGCATTACTATATTATACCTGCTTGTCTTGTTTCTTATGTGCATATCAAAGGGCGTCGTGGTGGAGCCGTTTTCTATATAGCCGTTGACTCGGAAGCGAGAAGGATTGCTCTGGTGTATAAGCATGGAAGATACGGCTTCGGGGTAGCCGTAAAAATTGAAAATGACAGGTTTGTCTTTCGTGAAATAGTCATTGAAGTCGTGGAAGGGCAGACGGCAAGTTTCATCTCCGATGCCCAAAGCAGTGAGTTCCAAAACATTAACAAAACGGATTTTCAGGTCCGGGACTTCTTTCTTTATGATTGAAAGAGCGGCCAAGGCCTCTTTGGTAAGATAGTCCCCAATACCGCAAAGGACGATGTCAGGGTTTTCATCACTGGCAAAATCCCAAATCATAAGTCCTCTCAAAAGTTCTTTTCGGGCCATTTCAGTAGTAAGCCATCGCGGTTCTAATGTTTTACCGGCCACCAAAACGTGAATTTCACCGGTGCTTTTCAGGGAGGCGGAAAGCGTTTCAAGCATGCTGTTTCCGTCGGGCGGGAAAAATATTTTCACAAAACATCCGTGTTTCGCGAGCATATTGCTCACAAATCCAGGGTTTTGGTGTGAAAAACCGTTGTGTTCCTGTCGCCATCCGGAAGATGTCAGAATGTATACAAATGTGGGGATTTTTTTGCGCCACGCCACTTCCCGAGCTATCCGCAGGAATTTGGCATACTGGTCGGCCATACTGCTTACAATTTGAATAAAAGCTTCATAGGAAGCGAAAACCGCTCGCCGGCCCGTTAAAATGTAACCTTGGGAGAGTCCCTGTAGTGAATGCTCGCTGAGCATTTCAATCACTCTGCCCTCGGGGGAGATGTCTTTGTCCCATTCCTTGGTCGGCCAGACAAAAGCGCGTTCTGTTTCTTCAAATACCGCGTCAAGTTTGTTTGAATATGTTTCGTCGGGAGAGAATAATCTGAAGTTCGCTTTATCCGCGTTTTTCCGAAATACTTCTTTCAAAAACAGTCCTGCTCGGCGCATACTGCTTGAACCTATCGTGCCGGGCTTTCGGGCGTCTTCCGCGAATTCTTCTGTTTCAGGAAGTTCCAAAACGGCCTTTTCTTCGTCTTGGTTCGCGTGTTTGTTTTTACCCATGCGCAGTTCGGGTGGCGGGCAAACGTCTAAAATATCTTCTGAAAAACCCTTTTCCGGACTGAATAACTCTTGAAATTTGTAAGAAGCTAACCATTGACGCAAAAGCCGACGCTCGTCTTGTCGTTCGCGCGCGTTTTTAAGAATTATTTGGTGGGAAGCGCAATTCCCCTCCAATTTTTCGCCTTTAAACGACTCAACGCCGGTCCAGCCCTTTGGGGTCTTCAGTATTATCATGGGGAAGCGAGGCAGGTCTTTTTTTCCTTCTTTTGCCTCGTTTTGTATCATTCTGATTTTTTGATAACAGTTTGAAAGAACGCCGGCCATTTGGGAGTAGATGTCTCCTTTGTCTTCTTCGGCCACTATTATCGGTTCGTAGCCGTAACCCTCAAAGAGGGAAATCAATTCTTTGTCGCTCATTCTTCCAAAAACGGTTGGACCTGATATTTTGTAGCCGTTTAAATGGAGAATAGGCAAAACAGCCCCATTTGTCGCGGGGTCTATGAATTTGTTTATATGCCAAGCGGTAGCGAGAGGCCCCGTTTCAGCTTCTCCGTCTCCGATTAATGTGGCGACAATAAGGTCGGGATTGTCTAAAACAGCACCATAAGCGGTAGAGAGAGAGTAGCCGAGTTCTCCTCCTTCTAAAATAACACCGGGGGTTTCGGGGTTTGAATGGCTCGGAAAGCCGTAAGGCGTGCTGAATTTTCTGGATACGTAGGCAATGCCTCCTTCATCTCTTTTGGCTTCGCTGTAAATTTCTTCCAAGGTTCCTTCCAAAAACAAATTGGCTTGCAGGGCGGGGAAGCCGTGTCCCGGTCCCAGGATGAAAAGAATATCGGCTTTTGTCTTTTTTATGAGGAGGTTCAGGTGAGCATATACGAAATTTATACCCGGGCATGTGCCCCAGTGGCCGAGAAGACGCGGTTTGATGTCGGTTTCTGAAAGAGGGCCTTTCAGTAGAAAGTTGTCACGAAGATAGAGCTGGGTTACCACGAGATAATTGGTTGCCCTTACGTATTTTTTCAGTTGTTCAATCTCCTTTGTCATTGGCATGATTCCTTTGAATCATTATACCACTGTGTGGGAGAATGTCGTGGGGACGGTACAAGTTTCGCGTAACCGCTTACATTGATGAATAGGATTTAGGAATAAGGAATAAGAGAATTTTCAATTTTGCAATTTTGCAATTTTCAATAAATTTTCAATAAATCAATTTTCAAACAAGAAAGCAAGCAAGGAGGGGCGAACACTGCTTACGAATTTGATGCATTGAAAATTTCGGGATTTGATTGAAAATTGAAAATTGAAAATTATCTTAATTCGTAAATCCTAAATCCTAAATCTTATCTAATTCTTAATTCATATCCTCCGCGCGCGAGCCTACTCCCGCGTGGTTGTTGTTTTGTTTTTTCCTCTCTCCGCTTTGGTCAGATATTTCTTGCGAAGCCGGATATTTTTAGGGGTGATTTCCAAGTAGTCATCAATGGACATTGTTTCAAGTCCGCGTTCTATGGAAAGAGAAAGAGGGGGAACAAGCATTATCGCCTCGTCAGAGCCGGAAGCTCGCACGTTTGAAAGCTGTTTGCCTTTGGTCGGATTTACGTCCAAGTCGTCGCCTTTTGTTACGTTGCCGATTATCATTCCCTCGTAAACGTTCTCTCCCGGAGCGATGTAAAGTGAACCCCTTTCCTGCAAGTTCCATAACGAAAAAGCCAAGGCCTTGCCGGAGGCCATGGAAACCATAGAACCGAAAGAGTGTCTTTTTATGTTTCCAGCGTATTCTTTAAAGGCGACAAAACGCGAAGAAAGCAGACCTTCGCCTTTGGTGTCCACTATAAATTCGTTTCTAAATCCCAGAAGTCCGCGGGTCGGTATTTCAAAAACCAACCGCGAACGGCTACCCATTTCTTTGTGGTCAGTCAATATACCCTTTCTTATTGAAAGTTTGCTTATAATCTCGCCGGAAAATTCATGGGGCGCGTCTATTATGGCTTCTTCAAACGGTTCAAGAATAATGCCGTCTTGTTCTTTTGTGATAACCTGTGGTTCTGAAACCTGCAATTCGTATCCTTCCCGCCGCATGTTTTCCAAAAGCACCGCGACGTGCAGTTCTCCTCGGCCAAAGACCTTAAAAAAGTCGCCAGCGGAAAAATCAACCTTTAATCCCACGTTTATTTCCAGCTCCTTTTCCAGTCGTTCTCGGACTTGTCTTCCTGTCACAAACTTTCCTTCTCTTCCAGCGAAAGGTGAGTCGTTTACCAAAAAGTTTAGAGATATTGTCGGTTCGTCCACGGCAATAGCGGGCAAAGGGACGCTTTCGGGGTCTTCGCACAGAGTGTCTCCTATAAAAATATCCTTAAATCCGGCCACCAACGCTATGTCTCCGGAGAGCGCTTCTTTCGCCTCTGTTCTCGTGGTGCCTTCAAATGTGTAGAGCTTCGTAACTTTGCCTGTCCACGGATTCTTATCCGGATGTTTTACCGTCAGAGTCATTCCCGGCTTTACTTTGCCTTCATAAATCCTGCCGACGGCCAGCCGTCCCAGAAAGTTGTCATAAGCCAAGTTAAATGGCTGGAAACGCGCAGGTTTTTCAATGTCTTTCGTGGCGGGAGGAACTTCCTCAAGTATGGTTTCAAGAAGAGGGGAAAGGTCTTTAAAATCATCTTCAAGTTTTTTCTTTGCCACCGCGTCTTTACCAATGGCGTAAATTGTCGTGAAGTCAAGCTGGTCGTCCGTCGCGCCAAGGTCAATGAAAAGTTCCAAGACCTCATCGTGAACTTCCGCGGGGCGCGCCGCCGGTTTGTCTATTTTATTAAGTATTACTATCGGTTTAAGTCCGAGTTCCAATGACTTTTTCAAAACAAAACGGGTCTGTGGCATCGGCCCTTCCTGCGCGTCAACAAGCAAAAGAACCGTATCAATGGCGCGGAGAACTCGCTCCACTTCAGAGCCGAAATCGGCGTGCCCCGGCGTGTCCACGATGTTGATTTTGGTGCCTTTGTAAATTAGGGAAGCGTTCTTCGCGTAAATGGTAATGCCACGCTCCTTTTCAAGGGCGTTTGAATCCATGCTTTCCCACGCGCTGTTGCCTGACTGCTTCATAAGAGCGTCCACAAGAGTGGTTTTGCCGTGGTCAACGTGAGCGATAATTGCTATATTGCGAATTTCCATAAAATAAAAGAAAAGCCCATCCGGGCTTGTTTCTCTTCCATTTAATCATTAAAAC
>JAUYKQ010000008.1 GCA_030699905.1 bacterium | reverse complement strand
AGGGCTTTTTGAAAGAAAGTTCATTGTGTATGGAAACAGGATTTTTGAAAATCAGGAGGCGAAAGTTTTTGTAATGGAGAAATTGAAAGAAATCGCGGTCTCGGAAAATATTTTCATTTTGCTTGAAGGGCCGGTGGACGCGGCGGCTCTTAAAAAGATTGAAAAAGCTGGAGGGAAAGTTCAGAAGTACGGAGAAAAAAACGAAGCGAAAGAAAAGAAGGACTTCTCGCTGACCGAGGCGCTTGGTCGGCGGGACAAAAAGACCCTTTGGGTTTTGTTTCAGAAAGAAATTATGAAAGGAAAAGAGGTGGAGGAACTTCACGGTCTTTTATTCTGGCAGATAAAGTCAATGATTGTTTCGCTAAATAGCCGTAGCGCGGTGGAAGCGGAAATGCACCCTTTTGTTTTTCAAAAATCACGCGCCTTTGCCAAGAACTATTCGGAAGACGAACTTAAAAACTTGTCATCAAAACTCGTTTCTCTCTACCACGACTCTCGTCGAGGCCTTCACGATTTTAATACCGCTCTTGAGAGATTTATTCTCACCATTTAAGTCCGCTGGCGCGTTCCTTGATTGGCGAAATAAAACTCTGCCAAAGGCAGAGTTTGAATTTTTCAATATTCTTTTCCCAAGCTCCAGCCTATCGTTTGGCCGGCTCTAAACGGCTCCACCGTCCAAGAACCGATTTTGTATTCCAAAGGAATTACAAACGGTCGGCGGATTAGCAGAATCTCTTTTGAAGCGGGTGGCAGTTTGTGAAGTTTTCGCAAATTCCGGCTCGTGAAGTTTACGAAAGTTTGCCGGCCCTCGTCTGTCTTGAATAAGTGCTTGAGTGCCTCGGCGTACAGAGGAAGAAGATAAGGCGCGTGATACGCACCGCAGGAACAGCGTCCTTTTTGGGGGTGCTTTGCTTTCTTGTCATGAGGCGCGACATCGGGGCCGGCCATAACCCAAGGGAGGTCTTCTCCTACCAGACGGACAAGCTCCGCTCTGTCGTTTTCATCGCCGTAAGACGGTTTGCATACGGCGCGGACATCGCCGTAAACCGTGTCGGCGGTTTCCAAAAGATGTTGTGGCGTTATGGTTACAAAGAACCTGTCGCTTTTCGCCATGTTTCTCCAGAGAGGGACGCACCGGCCATCGGTGCCGTGTTCCCAGATGATTTTAGCGTTCGTTTCTTCAAGCCACGTCAAGACGATTGGCAAACACGCAAACTCCGCGTCGTCGTTGCTGTATGTTGGAGAAGGGTGTTCAAAATGTCCGTGGACTCTCATTCCCACTTCGCCACACCGCTTAATGACGGGTAAAAGTTTTCCATAACGCACCACCCCGTAATCAGAGTTGGTGGTGCGATATTTAGGAAGTATTTTTCCGTCATTAATTCCTATCGTTTTACAGTCGTTAATGTCCCACTCTGTTGTGTCTTCCGTGATGGCGACATAAGGAATGATAAACAAGGACTTTCCTTGCGGAATAAGTCTCCGCAAGTTGCCAATGTAAGAAGCAACTTCTTGTACGGTTTTTAACCCCTCCAATGTGTTGGGCATCGCGCCCACCGTATCCGCCCCTCCTTCAATTGCATTTGCGAGAAGGTCTTTTTGTATTCTTCTGTCTTCCTCCGTCGTCCCTTCTCTGAAGTGGTCGTGCGCCGACGCGAGGGGTTCAACTGCGACTGAATCTGGTAGGGCGACTTCGTCTTGAGCCGCCTTCATTTCAGCTTTTTGCCACGCCCTTGGGCCTACACCAAGTCGTAACATTTCTTCCACTTCGGCATCTGTTTTGACACTCATATCAATTTCCTTTTTGTTGAAGTTC
Organism: bacterium; assembly: GCA_030699905.1. NCBI lineage: Bacteria > bacterium. The sequence continues at coordinate 1,359 of JAUYKQ010000008.1, read as the reverse complement.
AAACTGGTAACATACTACTTCACTGCTCCAAAAATCGCAAGAAAAAACGCCGCCTCAAAAGGCAGCGTCTGTTTTTTACCGAGAATACTCGCTTTGTCTAATCTAAGACATGCTCACGAGGGCGGAACAAGCCATTCGCCGTCCCAAAGTGAACATTGCCGTGTCTTATCGTCTTTCGCACTTGTCTTGGCGCTAAAAAAGCGATTGAGCCGAGAAACACTGCGTCTGCTCCGGCATGGGAAACCTTTTCCGCGTCTTCGGGGCAGAGGATTCCGCCTCCTCCGCAGATTGGTTTCAGGAAATTCGCCTTTCGCGCGCGTTCCAACCATTCAATAAGAAGTGGCAGAAGTGGCGCGCCGGAGAGCCCGCCGGCAAAACCCGGGAAACGTTTGGCCATCGGGGATTTTTGGGGGTCGTCCGTGCCAAAAAGCCGTTTCCAGTCAATTGGCGAGGTTCGTTCTGTCCATTGCGCCTGTTTGCCGAAAGGCATAGTGTTGAAGACGCATATCGCATCTAACCTCGGGTGACGGCCGATTTTAAGCATTGATTCCGGATGAACTTCCGGCCCGAATTTCAGCATCACCGGAATATTAGCGGAAAGAGTTTTGTCCGCCAAGTTAAGAACTGGCAGAGCTTCTTCCGCCAAAGAGTGTGGGTCAAGCCCTCCGTTTGGACAAGAAAGATTGACTTGTACTCCCCAGTCGGCTAAAAACTTCTCATATCTGTAGGCGGCGGTGAGTTGTTCAAAAATAGCTTTAAGCTCGTACAGTCGGTCCTCGGCTGTTTTCTCCAAGGACATTACAGAAACCAAAAACGGGCGAAGTTGATTTTGCCACCAGCCCTGCTCTATGATGAATTCCAGTCCGGGACCGCTTAAGGACACAGCGTTTAACGCCACTCTATCTTTTCTTTTCACGATGATGCTCTTCGGAATCCACTCTTTTGGAGTTTTACCGTCTTTTTTGAGAGGCATATTGCCTGCTCGCGCCTCCAGTGTTGTGGTTTTGGCCACAAACGTGGATCCTCTGAAGTTGAGTCCAAACGGACGAAGCGGATGATGGTACCACCATCCGTTACCGTCAAAGTTTGTAACGCCGGATGCTTGATGCACCGACCCGAATCTAATGCCACGAAGAATCATAACAAAGACCTTTCTTTTTTGGTTTAGGGACTGTTGCCGAATAGGCTTTTGAGGTGATTTTTTAAAAATTCGAGCGAGGCGAAGGTTCAAATTTATGGCTTAATGCTGGAAGTATTGGCCATAAATTTGAACCAAGCCGTAGCCGAATTTTGGGGAAATCTGCCAAAATGGATATTCGGCAACAGTCCCGTTTTATCCCACAAAGCCGTTTGTGGCGA
>JAUYKQ010000007.1 GCA_030699905.1 bacterium | reverse complement strand
TTTGTCGGAAACGCGAAACTCATTCAAGAATTAAAAATTAATTTTGATAGTTCTTCTTTTGAAAAATATACGACACAGGGCAAGACGCCGGTAATTATTGCAACTGCCGAAAAAGCGCTGGGCTTTGTGATGGTCGCTGATGAAATAAAGGCAGAATCAAAAGAGGCCGTTGCCGGCCTCCACAAACTTGGAATTAAAGTGATAATGCTCACGGGGGACGACCAAAAGGCGGCGAAGCACATGGCTTCTCTTGTCGGTATTGATGATGTCGTGGCTCATGTAATGCCACAGGATAAGTTGGAAAAAATAAAGGAGTTGCAGGCGCAAGGCAGAATAGTGGCAATGGCGGGGGACGGCGTGAATGACGCTCCTGCACTCGCTCAGGCGGATGTGGGAATAGCTATGGGCACGGGTACGGATGTGGCAATTGAGTCGGCGGGAATTACACTGCTGCACGGAGATATTTCCAAACTTGTAAAAGCGATAAAGTTGTCAAAAATAACCATGCGCGGAATCAAGCAAAATCTTTTCTGGGCATTTATATATAATATAGTGGGCATACCGCTCGCCTCCGGGATTTTTTATCCGATTTTCGGCTGGCTCTTGTCGCCCGTGTTTGCCGGATTTGCTATGGCGATGTCTAGCGTATCAGTCGTCGGGAATTCTTTGAGAATAAAAGGCAAGAAATTGTAGTTAAAGCAAAAGAAATTTATGACCCTTCGACAAAAAACTCAGGGTCATGGCGAATAAAATTGAACCATGAAGAAAAATCAACTAACAATTTTTGAAAATTTCAAGATTAGGCGGTATTTCGATGAAAAAAAGGAAATGTGGTATTTTTCTGTTGTAGATATCATTGCGGCGCTTACAGATAGTACCAAACCAAGAGATTATTGGTATGCAATGAAAATAAGGGTAAAAAGTGATGATGGAGTTGAGTTGTCTACACTTTGTCGGCAACTGAAATTAGAATCAACAGATGGCAAAAAGTATGATACAGATTGCGCTAATATTGAATCTGTTTTCCGTATTATTCAATCTATCCCATCTACCAAGGCAGAACCTTTCAAAAAATGGCTTGCTAAGGTTGGATACGAGCGAATGCAAGAAATAACTGATCCAGAAAAATCAGTTAATAGAGCGAGAGAAAATTGGCAAAAACATGGCAGAAGCCCAAAATGGATACAACAGAGAATGATGGGTCAAGAAACCAGAAATAAATTGACGGATTATTGGAGCGAGCATGATGTGAAAAAAGGAGAAGAGTTCGCCATACTTACAAATATTATTCACCAAGAATGGAGCGATTTGTCTGTTCGAGATCATAAAAATAAAAAGGGATTAAAAACGCATAATTTACGAGACCACATGAGTGAAGCAGAATTAATTTTTACCGCGCTTGCCGAACTCTCTACGCACTTTTCTGAATTCTCCCTTTCGTAAAGGGAGGGGCTCATTCCGATGAGCCGAGGGGTTTTGTGTCTTAAATCCCCCGTCCTCGATGACTCGGATACCCCCTTTAGGAAAGGGGGAATAAGAAAAGAAATAAATTGCGTAAGTCCTAAAATTAATGAAATAAATATATGGAATTTGATTACACTATAATTACAACAAAGGATTTTGATAAAGCGGTTCAAGACGCGCAAGAGGAAATCGCCAAAGCTGGGATGCGGGTCTTGTATGTTCATAATGTGCAGGAAACTCTGGGCGAAAAAGGGTTTAACAGAGAGCCGTTTAAAATAATTGAATTTTGTAACGCAAAATTCGCCAATGAATTTTTAAATATGGATATTAAAATCGGACTTTGTATACCCTGCAAGATAAATGTGTATAACAAAGACGGACAAACTTTCATTTCCGGTATGCGTCCGATTGTTTTATCGCGATTTTTTCCACAAGTTGATTTCGGAGAGAAGTTAAAAGAAATTGATCAAATTATTCAAAATATTATCAACAACACAAAATAGAGTAAAATGGTAACAGGTCGCAATTATTAAAATATGCTATAATAACTATATGATGGGATTTGGATATGGAGGGTATAGCGGGATGATGGGCGGAGGGTTCGGTATCATTATTATGACGATAGTGATAATAGACCTTGTTCTGCTCGGCATCTGGCTTTACAAACAAATTAATAAATAGTGGAAATGAAATCGCGCACCGTGAAAATTTTTCTTGCCTGTTTTGTCTTGCTTTTATATATAAACATAGGCGTGTTCGGCTTGCTCTCGATTTTTCATGTTGAACATTCAGCGGAAACACCGATGGTAAATTGCCTCTACGCGGAGAACGGTTTTTCAATATGCGAGAGCTCCTTAGGGCATATCAATAACTGGCAGCAATTTTCCAATGCCATTTTGCCCCTGTTGTTTATCTTCTCAATTCTTTTGCTTGCAGTTTTTTATATTTATAGTCCAAAGTTTTTAGATCAAGAAAAACATCTTTACAAGTGGAAGCATTATTTAAATAATAAAAAATTATATTCCCATCAACAAAAAATAATTAAATGGCTATCGCTTTTTGAAAACAGCCCATCTCTTTCATATGTAAGGCATAGCTTTTAATTTTGTCGTAAAATTTTTAGCCGTGCCTTTTAAATCCCCAGCAAGGGATTTTTTTCTATTCTAAACATCTAAAATCTTACGAGCCCCGTTAGAAATTTATTAAATTAAACTATCGGGGCAAATAAGGTAAAAAACAATATGACTACGAAAATTTCTAACGGGGTGACCAAACAAACAATTATCTCAATCGCAATAATCGTTGTCGGCGTGGCCGGTTTGGCGTGGTGGAGCAAGTCGGCGGACAACAAGGGGTTGAGCGCAGAAGGGTCTCAAAAGTACCATTTGGCTAACACAAGCAATGCTTTAGCCGCCATAGAGGAGTTTTATGATTTCGGCACGATCTCTATGAAGAATGGAAATGTCAGCAAAATATTCAAAGTAACCAACAATTCATCGGAAGATATAAAAGTGCCGAGTGTGACAACTTCTTGTATGTGCACTACTGCTTATATCTTGAATGAAGACGGAGAAAGAGGCAGGCCATTTGGCATGCCGGGCCACGGCGGGGCAGTGCCCAAGGCCAAGGCCATCGTAAAAGCAGGCGGGACGCTTGATATTGAAGTTGTGTTTGATCCGAATGCTCATGGTCCGGCGGGAGTCGGCCGTATTGAACGTTCTGTTTTTTTGGAAGACGAAAATAAAAATGTCATAGAGTTGAAATTCAAGGTAAACGTAACTCCATAATAAGTCCATGAAAAAAATAATTATACTCATCGGTATTTCGCTTGTCGCCATAATTGGCATAACCATTCTTAAAAACAGTCCGGCAACTTCGGAGATAATTTGGAATATAAGCCGGGAGGGAACATGGCTTCTACCGCTTCTCTTGGTATCCGCGATATTAGACAGTGTGCATCCCTGCTCATTCTCCATTCTTCTTATCACAATTGCGTTCCTCTTTGGAATACAAATGACTCGGGCAAAAATTCTTCAATTGGGTGGCACATATATCGCGGGAATCTTCACGGCATACTTCTTGATTGGCTTGGGAATTTTGAAGGTACTCCACTTGTTCAACACTCCGCACTTTATGGGTAAATTGGGCGCCACACTTCTCATTGCTTTTGGAGTAATCAATCTACTAAATCGTTTTTTCCCCAAATTTCCAATCAAGCTAAAAATTCCGGGAGTTGTTCATGGAACTATGGGCAAATTAATGGATAGGGCTTCGTTCCCCGCGGTATTCGGACTTGGATTGCTTGTCGGTATCTGCCAATTCCCATGCATGGGCGGACCGTATCTAATGGTTATAGGACTCCTGCGCGACCAAGTCACGTATTTATCAGGTTTTGGTTATTTAGTTCTATATAATCTGATTCTTATTGCTCCGCTTATGGTTGTGCTTCTTCTATCCGCAAAGAAAGAGATGGTTGAAAAGGTGCAAACTTGGAAGCGGGAAAATATAAGAGGGGTCAGACTCTGGGCGGGGATTGCCATGATTATTATCGGCATATTGATTTTCTTCATCTAAACCTATGGGTAGAAAATTAACAGCTATTAAATATTGAAATTAATTATGAAAACTTCTAATGGGACGGAAAGTGAAAACTTTGAAAGCGAAATATCCGCGAAAGATAGCCCGTACGCAATACCAGTAGCTATTGTCATCGCTGGAGTCGTGGTCGCGGGAGCTATGGTCTATAACGGTGGGGACCGCTTGTCGCAGGAGCAAACTGCGAAAAGTTCAACCAGCCAAAATATTCCGGCGACAATAGTTGATGGCGGACGAATACTACCTTTGGAAGCTGAAAAAAAGATACTTGCAACTCTTACCGCCAATGGCACAATTGACTCTGTCAAGTTGTCTCAAGTTACAGAACTTAACCTGCTCTGGGCCTTCGGATTGGCAAATGAGAATCCGATTTTAGAGGATGGTCCTATTATGGACGCAAGATATGGCGGTCCCTCAAACATGGCATCAGTTGGAGGGTGGACGGTGACGACCGGATCGGTAATGGATCACTACAACAAACATGCTCTGGCCACTCTTACGAGAGATCAGCAGTCACTTGTGGAGAAAATTGCAAAAGGAATTTACAGACCATGTTGCAACAACTCAACACATTTCCCGGACTGCAATCACGGCATGGCCATGCTCGGACTTCTTGAATATATGGCATCACAAGGAGCGACAGAAGAAGAAATGTGGAATGCGGCCATAACGGCAAATATGAACTGGTTTCCGGAACAATATCAGACGATTGGTCAATATCTTAAAATAAAAGGCATTGATTCAAAAACCGTAACTCCACAAATGCTTCTTGGCGCGGAATATTCAAGCGGTTCGGGCTTTGCAAAAATTGCCGCAGAAGTTCCACAGTCGGGGCAACAGAAGGGTGGAAGCGGTTGCGGCGTGGATTCTAATGAAACAGCTCCCGCGCCGCAGATACGGCAGGGCGGGTGCGGGATTTAGTTTATCCACAACCTTTAAGGACATATAAAGGTTAGAGTATTGGTAGTAAAGGTCGGTATAGTAACTAATCTAAATTACCTAAAAACATTATGAACACAAAACTTATTGAATGGGTCTTGCGAATATCGGTTGCCGGAGAGTTTATCGGCCATGGCGTCTTTGCTTTGCAAGGCAAACAAGATTGGGTTCTATGGTTTGCAAAATTCGGCATCTCTGATCCGGGGACAGCCACAGAGCTTCTTTTTATCCTGGGAATCATGGACATTGCGTTAGCAATTCTCGTTTTAATTAAACCGATTCGCGTCGCGCTTTTATGGATGGTGTTCTGGGCTTTTTGGACAGCGCTTCTGCGTCCGATTGTCGGCATGCCTGTCTGGGATTTCGTTGAACGATGGGCAAACTGGGGCGCGCCGCTTGCATTGCTTCTTTTGATCGGCTGGCCTCGTTCGTTTAGAGAATGGTTCAAGTAGTATGGAAATGAAGCGCGAGAATTATCTTATGCCGTATCCTAATTTGTAAATGGCGGTTTTTCGTGATAAATTGTATGTTCAATGTCAAAAACATACACATTCCATGTTTACGGCACTCATTGCGCCTCTTGCAAAATATTGATTGAAGATATTTTGAAGGAGCAGGAGTTTGTGAAAAATGCCAAAGTTGACCTAAAGAGAGAGACCATCCAAATAGAAACGAATAGCGAAAAAAGTCCTGAAGAAATAGTTAGTTTCTTAACAGATAAAATAAAATCGCACGGCTATGCTCTTTCCGTAACAGAGGTCATTCAAGAAAATAAATCAAATGACATCATTTGGAAAGCATTACCTATAGGGCTTGCCTTTTTGGTTTTATTTTTCATGTTGCAAAAATCAGGAATTTTGAATTTTGGCATCGGAGGTAAAATCACACCCGCAACCGGTTTTTTTATCGGGCTTATCGCTTCGGTTTCAAGCTGTCTTGCGATAGTGGGCGGACTGGTGCTTTCACTTTCGGCAAAAATATCGCAAGATAATGTGAGCGATACAAAAACTTTTCTGCTTTTTCACGCGGGAAGATTGGCGAGCTTTGCCATCTTGGGCGGAATTCTTGGGCTCATCGGTAGCGCTTTTGGCGTCAATTTCACCTTTACGGCAATATTGGGAATTATTGCGGCAATTATAATGCTGCTCTTCGGACTAAATTTAACGGGAGTATTTTCAAAAAACCATTTCACTCTACCCTCCGGCATTTTTAACTTTTTTAGAAAAATAGAACACAAGACGCTCACACCACTCATCATCGGCTTCGCCACATTTTTCTTGCCATGCGGATTCACTCAATCAATGCAAATCGCGGCAGTTGCGAGCGGGTCATTCACATCAGGGTTTTTGATTATGTTCGCTTTCGCGCTTGGCACTCTGCCAATGCTTGCCTTTCTGTCCTTCGGCTCGGCTTCTTTCGCGCGCGGGAAGCACGCGCCTCTTTTCTTTAAGTCCGCCGGAGTTGTGGTTACAGGTCTCGGAATATTCGCGCTGTTGTCGGGGCTCGCGGGTCTCGGCATTATCAACCCATTATTCAATATTTAAATGAAATTTTAGCCATGCAAAAAACAGTTTATATAATTATCACGCTTGCTCTCATCATCGCTATCGGCATTATTTTTACGGGTGGAGAAAAAGAATCAAAGCAGAGCGTTGAGATACGAGACGGTATCCAATATATAACCATCTTGGCTTCAGGCGGATATTCTCCGCGAGTGACAGAGGCGCAAAGTGGCATCCCGACAAAACTCATCATGAAAACAAACGGCTCCTTTGATTGCTCTTCCGCCCTAATGATTCGTTCTATTGGATTTCAGCAAATTTTACCGCAAACGGGAGAAACAGAAATTGATATAGGCATACCCAAAGCGGGAGAACCATTAGAAGGAGTATGTAGTATGGGAATGTATAACTTCACCGTCAATTTTAAATAGCTTTTAATTGGGGCCTAATTTGCTTAAATTTTTGGAAGTTAAGCAAATCCCCCCTCCTCCTCAAAGAGGAGGGGGGGGAGAATTGTACTTCATTCATATCTCCTAAATCCTAATTCATTTTTTAGGGTGGAATGAACGTTTGCCACCATTTTGTAGCGTTTAATTTGGCATTGCGGTATAATATTTCATACCAAAGGGACTCGCAGTGGTTGACCGAATTTGCAGATGGAATTTTGACGTTTAAGTCGGCGCCGATTTCCATTGAGAAACAGCGAGCATTTTTTGAATCAAGAAAAGATTAAAGTCCTAATGTTCGGTTGGGAATTTCCGCCTCATAACAGTGGAGGGCTTGGGGTTGCTTGCCTGGGACTTTCCAAGGCGCTTTTTTTTGAAGGGGTTGAGGTCATTTTCGTTTTACCTAAAAAAATGCCGATTTCCGGTTATTCGGAGCGAATTATTTTTGCCGAAGATGTAATAGGTTCTTTTGCCGTCCGAAGAGTCAATTGTCTGCTTAAACCCTACATTGACTCTTCCGGTTACAGTTTTCTACGCTCCGAGGAACACTGTGGCGTCTACGGGGACACTCTTTTGGAAGAAGTTAAACGTTACGGAGAAGCGGCTAGAGAAATTGCCAAAAGCACTGACCATGATGTCATTCACGCTCATGATTGGCTTTCATTTTCTGCCGGTATGAAGGCAAAAGAGGTATCGGGTAAACCGCTCATAATCCATGTACACGCTACCGAATTTGACAGGACGGGTGGCGCCTTAAACCGAGACATCTATGAAATGGAGAAGACCGGCATGATCGTGGCGGATAAAATAATAGCGGTAAGCTCTTACACCAAAAATATCATAGTGGAAAAGTACGGAATAGACCCAGCGAAAATAGAAGTGGTTCATAACGGAGTTGAGGAGCTCCGAGATTTTTCTGGAGAAAAAGAGACGACTCGTTTTTTTGAGACCCTGAAAAAGGCCTCCATTAAGCTGGTTCTTTTTGTCGGAAGGATAACTTTGCAAAAAGGGCCGGATTATTTTGTCAGAGTGGCCGGGAAGGTCTCGGAACTTTACCCCAATGTGCGATTTTTAATTGTCGGTAGCGGGGATATGGAAGAGCAGATTATGAGACAGGCGGCTTATGGCCGTCTTTCATCGCACATTTTGTTTGCCGGTTTTTTAAGGGGGGAAGAACTTGAATACGCTTACAGAAATGCCGATGTTTTTGTAATGCCATCCGTGTCAGAACCGTTCGGGCTTACGGCCTTGGAAGCGGCCAAAAGAGGGGTGCCGGTCATTGTCTCAAAACAGTCCGGCGTAACCGAGGTCTTGAAAAACGCTTTTAGCGTTGATTTTTGGGATGTGGATAAAATGGCCGGTCAAATAGTATCAATTTTGAAAAATCCAACACTGGCTAAGACAGTAACAAAAAAAACAGCGGAGGATGTTTCAAAAAGCACTTGGAAGAGAGCGGCCGAAAAATGCGTTCAGGTGTACAGAAAACTTATAAGCTTTTTCACAAAAGGGTAAAACCGTCTTTCGGTGTCTCTCGGCTTTTAACATTGTTAAAAATTTATGCCATCAGTTTGCCTTTATTTTCAAGTGCATCAGCCAAAAAGAATCAAGAAATTCCGTGTCTATGATATTGGCTCGGGAGGCGATTATTTCAATGATTCTTCGGAGACCAACTTGAATAACAGAAAAGTATTTAACAAGGTGGCGAACAAATGCTACCTGCCGACCAACGCTCTGATGCTTGAGCTTTTAAAGAAACATGAGGACTTTAAGATAAGCTACTCAATTTCCGGAATATTTTTGGAGCAGGCCTTGGAATACTGTCCGGAAGTCATAGAGTCATTTAAACGTTTGGTTGATACTGGCAAGGTGGAGCTTCTATCGGAGACCTATTATCACTCTTTGGCCTTTCTGTATTCCAAGGAAGAATTTGAAAGGCAAGTGCTGAAACATAAGAGGATCTTAAAAGAGCTTTTCGGATTTTCTCCGACGGTTTTCAGAAATACCGAACTTATATATAATAACGAGCTCGGGGCCTATGCGGAGAAAATGGGCTATAAGGGAATTCTTGCCGAAGGGGCGGATTACGTTTTAGGTTGGCGAAGTCCGAATTTCGTTTATCATCCTCCGCATTCCAAAAACATAGGCCTTCTTTTGAAAAATTACCGGCTTTCCGATGACATAGCTTTCCGTTTTTCTTCAAGAGATTGGTCTGAATTTCCTTTGACAGCCGATAAATTCGGAAGATGGATAAGCGCCGTAAACGGAGGAGGTAAGGTCGTAAATCTGTTTATGGACTACGAGACATTCGGCGAACATCAGTGGCAAGATACGGGCATATTTGAATTTTTAAAATCATTGCCGACGGAGGTCTATAGGGACCCGGATAATGATTTTGTAACAGTATCGGAGGTTTTGGAAAGATATCCTCCCGAAGCGCCTCTTGATATGCATCAGTTTGTGTCGTGGGCGGATATTGAAAGAGACCTGTCGGCATGGCTTCATAATCCGATGCAAAAAGACGCCATTGCCAACCTTTATGGGATGGAAAGAGACGTTTTAGCCAAGGGAGACCAAGTGCTTTTGGATGACTGGAGACGGCTTCAGACATCGGATCATTTCTATTATATGTGCACCAAATGGTGGAATGACGGAGATGTTCACAAATATTTCAGCCCGTACGGTTCACCTTATGAGGCCTTTGTGACTTTTATGAACGTCGTTCACGATGTACAATTAAGATTAAACAAGAATTAAAAGTTGACTAACCGGTTTCCGGCCGAATAATCGTTTGGTTCTTTGGCCGGAGACCTTTAACAATTTCCATGGCGATATCGTTATCAGGTCGCTCTGGGAACAAAAAAATGAAAACAAAAATTTCTCGCGGTGTAGGGTCGGTCAAAAAAACGCAGTCGTCCAAAGGAGGTAAAAAAGAAATGAAAATCGTCTCCGGCGGGGAACGTTTCTGGCTTTTCGGCGGAGCGGTTCTTTGCAGTTTAAAGGATTTGGAAGACGCTTTCAAAAATCTGGACCAGAGTTTTTACGGCCATCACGTAAAAAAAGACAACAATGATTTTGCCAACTGGATATCGTGTGTTTTGATGGATGAGAGCGCGGCCAAGTCGCTCCGCGGAGCCAAAGATTTTTCCGATGCCAAGAAACGTCTGGCGAAAATTATTAAAAGTTATAAGATATAAAAATGGCGCGATCGTTAGCCCTCGGAAACGGCTCTATCTTAGTTTGTTTGGATGAATTCGCGCGCGTTCGCGACTTCTATTTTCCCTTTGTTGGTCTTGAAAACCATGTCGGCGGGGGACTCTGCCACCGAGTGGGAATATTTGTCGGAGATAAAATAAGCTGGTCGGACGACGGTACATGGTCTATTTCCGTATTTTGCGACGATAAAGCTCTTATCGGAAAAAGCCGATTGAAAAACAGTTCGCTTGGAATAAGCATTAAAATTTCAGATGCCGTCTACAATGAGAAGAACATATTTTTGAGAGAGTTTGAAATTACAAACGACGACGATTATGAGAAACAAGTAAAGCTTTTCTTGGGACATGAATTTGAAATGTACGAAGCTCATAGGGGGGACACCGCCTATTTTGAACCGAAAGAAAATATTCTTTTGCATTATAACGGCAGAAGAATTTTTCTCATAAATGCCGTCACGGAAGAAGGCGCTGTTTTTGACGATTGGAGTACCGGAACTTTCGGCATAGAAGGAAAAGAAGGCACTTTTAAAGACGCTGATGAAGGTAAACTTTCTAAAAATCCCATAGAGCACGGTCCTACCGATTCCGCTCTGGGCCTTTCTCTTACCATCGCCGCCAAAACTTCCCGAAAAGTTTTTTATTGGGTTGCCGTGGCGGAGACGATGACTCTTGCCCGCGCTCTAAACGATTATGTAAAAGAAAAAGGAGTTGAGTATCTTTTAAAAAGCACGGGGGACTATTGGAGAGCATGGACGGGCAAATACCCTTTTGACTTTTACGATTTGCCCGAAAAGGTTTCTTCTCTTTTCTTCAAATCGCTCCTTTTGATACGGGCTCATTTTGACAAAGGCGGGGCTATTATCGCTTCCGGCGATACTGACATGAAGCAGGGAGGCAAAGATACATACGGATACGTGTGGCACAGAGACGCTTCTTTCGCCGCTATGGCTCTTGATAGAGCCGGCGACTCGGCCCTCACAAAAAAGTTTTTTGAATTTACCAACGATGTTTTAAGCGAAGAAGGATATTTAATGCATAAGTATAGGCCGGATAAGTCCCTTGGCAGTTCATGGGAAGCGTGGGTCAGGGACGGCAAGCCGGTTCTTCCCATACAGGAAGATGAAACCGCTCTTGCCATTTTGGCCCTTCATAAACATTACCACTACTCCAGAGACATAGAATTCATAGAAGAAATTTACAATTCTTTCATAAAAAAAGCCGGAAATTTCTTGGCAGATTTCAGGGAAAAAGACAGCGGACTTGTGAAGTCAAGCTACGACCTATGGGAGGAAAAATTCGGAAGCCATACTTTTACCAATTGCGCCGTTTACGGAGCGCTAAAAGCGGCGGCTGATTTTGCCGGAATTTTAGGCAAAGACGACTCCGAAAACAAGTTTCTTTCCGTGGCTGAAGAAATAAAAGACGCTATACTGAAAAACTTATACAGCCAAGAGCTCGGCTATTTTTACAAGTCGGTATATTGGGATACTGACGGTAAAATGGCAATAGACAAAACCGCCGATTTTTCAAGCTTCTACGGAATTTTCTTTTTCGGTATTCTACCGGCCGATGATGAAAGAGTCGTCAGTTCTTTTAAGGTATTTTTGGAAAAACTTAAATTAAAGACCGCTATTTCCGGCATAGCCAGAAATGAAAACGATGCTTATCATAGGAAAGACGACAACCTCCCGGGCAATGTCTGGGTCATAACCTCTCTTTGGGAGGCGTCGTATCATATCTTTTCATCCAAAAAACCTGAAGATTTAGCACCGGCTAAAGACATAATTGAAAAAATATCATCGTGGGCCTTAGAGTCCGGAGTTCTGCCGGAGCAGTTGAACCCGAATACCGGAGAACATATATCAGCTTCCCCTCTTGTCTGGAGCCATGCCGCTTTTGTTCTCACTGTTTTTGACTATCTTGATAAACTGGCCGAATTTGGATTATGCGGAGAATGCAATCCCGTTAAATGACCCATAATAGGTTTTGCGCGATAGTCCCCAACACATACGGTCATTTGCTGACTTTTCATGAAATCTTCATCATAAAGATGTTTACTTCATTAACACTAAAACGTTCTTGAATTACGAAATGCAGCAGGCGCCCCCCCACGAGGAAAGTCACAAAAAAGTGACGGAAGCCCTAGGCAAGCGCCCTTGGAGCGGTCACTTTTTTGGGAGCTTTCCGAGTGGGGGGCAGGCGTTTCGTAATTCACAGTAAAACGTGGGTCAAATGTTTTTAAAAATCAAGAATAACTGTGATTCAATATGCGACTTTTGCTTATAGAAGATGAAATAGATTTGGCAAAATCCATCAAAAAGGGCCTGGAAAAAGAAAGTTTTACGGTTGATATAGTTTCAGACGCGAAAAAGGCACTTCGCAGAGTGGAGCTTTACAGGGATGATTACGACCTTGTTATTTTGGACTGGATTCTTCCCGGCAAAGAAGGCATAGAAAAAATATGCAGAGAAGCTCGCGCGGGCGGCGTGACTGTGCCAATTCTCATGCTCACGGCCAAATTTGACACCGCCGACAAAGTTAGAGCTCTTGATGCCGGAGCGGACGACTATATGGTAAAGCCGTTTTCTTTGGAAGAGCTTGTGGCAAGAATACGAGCGGTTTTGAGACGCCCCAAAGCTTCTTTGCCGACTGTTTTGAAAGTTCGCGAGCTGGAACTTGACACTTCCACTCGGGTGGTAAAACTTTCAGGTCGCGAGATAAAGCTTTCCGTAAAAGAGTTTGCGATTCTTGAATATTTGATGCGTCATCCGAACCAGGTGGTGAGTAGAAACCAAATTCTGGACCATTTGTGGGGCTTTGACTTCAATTCTTTCAGTAATATTGTTGATGTTCATGTTAAAAACCTGCGGAAAAAACTAAACAACGAAAACTATCATATCTTACAAACCGAAAGAGGTGTCGGTTACAAGATTCGGTCTGATTAGAACTTTCTTTCATCTTTTATTCATTTGCAATTCGTATAATGAGGTTATTGTCAGTTGAAAAATATAACCTCTTATGTACACAAAAGTATCAACAAGCTTTTTGGGGGTGGCGGAAGACGGGCGATGTGTCTTTCGGGAACTTTTTTCCCATGGGAAATTTCGGCGCCTATAGGCGCCACTAAAAAACAAAGTAATAAAACATCATAACAAAAGCTTTTTAAGCAAGTTCAAAGTCATTTACCGAAAACTCTGTACGGTCTGTGAAATATTGTAAACAGTTATTCAATCTCCTTAAAACAAAAAAACACGTCATGTCAATGACGTGTTTTTCCTTGAGAATCGGGAGTAAACATAATTCCGTAAACGATTTTCCGGTTATTTAAATGTAGGCGCGAACTTTTCCAAGAAGCGTTGAAATATCAAATGGTTTGGATATAAAGTCCTCTATACCGCATTCAAAAGCCATCTGCTCAAGTTCGGGATGGGCAGATATCATGATTATGGGAATTCCGGAAAGGCGAGTATCCTCTTTTATCTTTTTGGCTATTTCTCTTCCGTCAACCCCTCCAAGCAAAGCGTCCAAAATTATGAGTTTCGGTTCAGTGTTTTCTATAAGTCCCAAAATTGACTCTCTTCCTTTGCTTAAGTGGACTTCATAACTGGCCGATTTTAGAATAATGGACAGGGCTTCCAATATATCGTCGTTATCTTCTATCACCAGTATTTTTTTTGTCATGACTACTATAAAATATGAAAAACGCTTTTACGTTATTAAAAAACATGATTTGCTTAAAAATGCGGGAAAACACATAAAGTCAATTTATAGGCGTATTATGAAAGTTGTGTGAACATGGATCATAAATCTGCCCTCGTCTTAATTCACAAATCCTCCGTCACATAAGAACGGGTCACTCGCAAGTGGTTTTTTCAGTGCCTTTGTTGTACAATATATTCTACAATATAAATATAACATACGATAAATGGAAAAGGCGATTTTGGATTTTAATAAACAGTTTGGATGGCAACCGGAAATTGTAAATGTGGAAAAACTGCCGGTAAAGAGCCGTTTTGTGGTGGCCGGAATGGGTGGCTCGCATCTCTCGGCCGACATTTTGAAAGAAGGCAATCCTTTTGCGGACATTTTGGTTTGGGAGAGTTACGGGTTGCCACCTCTTGCAAAAGACCGAATGAAAGAATATTTGTATGTTGCCAGTTCTTATTCCGGCAATACCGAAGAGACGATTAGTTTCGCCGAGACGGCATTTGAAAACGGCCACGCGCTCGCTTGTATAACGGTGGGCGGTAAACTTTTGAATTTTGCGAAAGAAAACGGCATTCCCTATGTGCAATTGCCTGATACCGGCATACAGCCCCGCTCGGCTTTGGGTTTTTCAATACTGGCTATGGCTAAAATTTTACGCTTGGACGAATGTTTCTCTGAACTTTCCGCCCTTCGAGAGATTTTGAAGCCGGATGAGCTACGCGCCGAAGGTCGCGCCATCGCGGAAAGTTTGAAAGGAAAAGTGCCGGTCATTTATTCTTCCTTGGTTCACAAATCCATCGCTTATAATTGGAAAATAAAGTTTAATGAAACGGCTAAAATTCCGGCTTTTTGCAATATGTTTCCCGAACTTAACCACAACGAAATGACAGGTTTTGACGCCAAAGGCGACACCGGCAATCTTTCAAAACATTTTCACTTTGTGTTTTTAAACGACAGCGCCGACCATCCGCAGGTCAGAAAAAGAATGAAAGTCACCGAAAAACTTTATGAGGACAGGGGACTTCCGGTAACGACTCTGTGGTTAGATGGCGCCGGCAAGTATGAAAAAACATTCCGCTCGCTCCTTATCGCCGACTGGACGGCTTTTGAACTTTCCCTGATTTACGGTACCGAGGCGGAAAAAGTGCCGATGGTTGAGGAGTTTAAAAAACTTATCACGGAATAATTTGCGGACAATTAAAGCTCTCAAAACAATATGCATTTACTTTTTGATATCGGCGGGACAAAGATAAGAGTGGCTTTTTCGGACGGAGACGAGCGGTTTGAAGAGCCGGTTGTTGAGAAAACACTGCCGGAATTTGACGAAGCGATTTCTTTGATTTCTGAAATGCGCGAAAAGGCGACAAAGGGCAGAAAAGTATCTCGCGCTGTTTGCGGAATTCCCGGTGTATATGACAAAGAGAAAGGCGAGCTTGTCTGGTCGCCAAATCTGCCCGGCTGGAAAGGGCGAAAAATAAAAAAAGAGATTGAGGAGGCGGTGGGCGTGTCCTTTGACATTGTAAATGACGCTGACTTGGTTGGCCTCGGCGAAGCTGTTTTCGGCGCGGGGAAAGGATTTGGCTCCTCTGTTTACGTTACGGTCTCTACCGGAGTCGGCGGGGGACTTGTCGCTCTTGGCCAAATAAGCAAAAATGTTTCGGGGTTTGAACCCGGACAGCAGATTGTAGGAAAAGACGGCGAAACTCTTGAGTACCTTGTCGGTGGCGGTTCTTTCAAGAGGCGTTTCGGTAAATCTCCGAAAGATGTTACTGACCCGACAGTTTGGCAAGAATCGGCGGAGGTTCTTTCTGTCGGGCTTTATAATACGATAATGCACTGTTCACCGGATGTTCTGGTATTGGGAGGGCCTATGATTTTGGGAAATCCGGCCATTCCTTTTGATATTGTCGCGGAGAGGACTAGAGAGCGTGTTCTGCAGATTTTTCCAAAATGTCCGGAAATAAAAAAAGCCGAACTCGGAGATTTCGGCGGACTTTACGGGGGACTGGCGTACTTACGCCCGCGTTAAAAGCGGTACGGTTCCTTAATTGCGAAAAACGGCACGTCCCGCTCGGAAAGTTTTCAAAACTCATAAACTATAGAAATTGTGTATGCATTGCGGCGTATCAATATTTGTGGTATACTAATACTTGGTATTGATACAAATTTGATACCATAGGAAAGAATGGTCTTTGTGGTATTGTGTATTGGGGATGAAAAAAAAGACAGCAATGATATACTTTTCATAGTTGGCTTTTAAAGAGCCCTTCGGGCTTTTTTTGTTGCCATAAAGACCGAGGTTTTCGGTTTCTCTTCTTTTACTTTGAGTTACGAAACTCGCTTCCGATGGATTTCTTTTCAATTTCGAGCGAGGCGAAGCAAAAATTATGAGGCATATACAGAGTATCTGTTGAATAATTTTTGCAAAGCCGTAGCCGAAATTGAAAAGAAAGACGCGGATCTGGAGTTTCGTAATTCAAAGTCTTTTAAACACACATGAGCGCTTTAATTGCTTCTATTGTATTTATCTGCGGTTACATTTTGATTGCTCTGGAGTCAAAAGTCAGAGTCAGTAAATCGGCTTTTGCTTTGGCTATGGGCGGGATTTTATGGATTATACTCGGATTTCACGACTCTGATTTGGTAAAAGAAGAGATGGTTACGGTGGCCTATGATATTTTTAACGTTGTTGTGTTTCTTCTGGCAGCGATGTCTCTTGTGGAAATTCTCGTCCACTATAGAGTTTTTGACGTTATCAGGGGCAAAATATTCAAATACAAACTTTCGGACAGGCGGCAGTTTCTGGCTTTGACGGGACTGGCCTTTTTTCTTTCCGCGATTATAGACAACATGACAGCCACTATCGTCATGATTCAGATATCGCGTCAGTTTTTTAAAGGAAGAAACATGTTGGTGGCGGCCGTGGGTATAGTGATTGCGGCCAATGCCGGTGGCGCGTTTTCTCCGATAGGGGACGTTACTACGATTATGCTTTGGCTTGCGGGCAAATTTGAGGCGGGAGATATTATCATGCAAGGTTTCTTACCATCGCTCGCGCTGTTTTTCGTCATGGTCATAATGATGATGCCCAAAGTGATAGAATCGGGAGACGATGTGCCTGACGAAATAGTGGAAAAACTGACTTCCACCGAAAAACTGGTTGTGTCGCTTGTCGGTTTGTCTTTTCTCATGCCGATTGCCGCTAAAGCTATCGGACTTACTCCTGTGTTAGGCATTCTTTTCGGTGTGGGACTGACCTGGATAGTCATAGATGTTTTGAAAAGCTTAAACGGCACACAGACCCACCTAAACGCGTCTATTGAGCACATGCTTCAAAAAACCGACATATCTTCCTTGCAGTTTTTTATTGGAATTCTTTTGGCGGTTTCAGCCCTTGGCGCTTTGGGAGTGTTGCAGTACGTATCTGAATTTGTTTACGGGTCAAGTCAGTCGGTTTCTCACGTCATTGGAGGCAATATTGTGCTTGGAATGGCATCGTCTTTCCTTGATAATATTCCGTTGACCGCCATTGCCATTGATATTTTACATGTGGACTCAGTCAGTTTATGGGTACTTCTCGCTATTTCCGTGGGAACGGGAGGTTCGCTTTTGGCCCTCGGGAGCGCCGCTGGCGTCATAGCCATGGGTATGATAAAGGAGCTTTCTTTTGAGGAATACTTTAAGATAGGATTTATTCCGGCTCTTGTGAGTTTTGCGGCGGCGATAGCTGTTTGGGGGGTGCAGTATTGGATGATTATTTAGAAGCCCTGTGGAAGAGGGTGTATGATGTGCAGATGAGAATCATTGCCCATTTAGATATGGACTCTTTTTTTGCTTCTGTGGAGGAGCGCGACAAACCTTATCTTAAAGGTCTGCCTATTGTCGTAGGCGCGGATCCCAAAGGTGGCTCTGGCAGAGGGGTGGTCTCCACTTCAAGTTATGCCGCGAGGAGTTACGGTATTTTTTCGGCAACCCCCATAGGTCAGGCCTGGCGACTGTCCGAAAAAGCAAAAAAAGAAGGACTTCAGGGAGTTGTTTTTGTAACACCGCGTTTTAGCAAATACGGGGAAGTGTCGGATAAAGTCATGGACATAGTAAAACGCCATTTAAAGCCCTTTTACGTTTCTTTGTTTGAAAAAGAAAAGCCGGCTTTTGAGCAGGTTTCCGTGGACGAATGTTATTTTGACTTATCTTTTGCCGGAACTTACGCCAAGGCCACCGAAATTGCCGGAAAAATAAAGAGGCAGATAAAAATAAAAGAGAAACTGACGTGTTCTGTCGGCATTGGACCGAACAAGCTCATAGCCAAAGTTGCTTCTGATTTTGAAAAACCTAACGGGCTTACCGTTGTGAAAGAGGAATTTGTGGAAGAGTTTCTAAATCCCCTTCCGATTAGAAAAATCCCCGGAGTGGGGCCAGTGGCCGAAGCGAAATTTAAGGCATGCGGAGTTACAAAAATAGTTCAGGCCAGAAAACTTGGAGAAGAAAAAATCCGTTCTCTGCTCGGGAAATGGGGAAGTGATTTATATCGGAAATTTACCGGACAGAGCGACTCTGTGATAATCACGGAAAAACCGCCGGCCAAGTCGGTGGGCGAGCAGGAGACGTTGTCCGTGGATTCGCTGGAATTCAAAGAGCTTATCCCGTTTGTTCAAAAGTTGGCCAAACAGGTGGCGGAAAGGGTAATCGAGGAAGGAATTGACAGTTTTCGCACTGTGGTCGTGACTGTTCGTTTTGCCGACTTTACCACCGTTTCCCGAAGCCGGACTTTCAAAAGTCCAATATCTCAAGGCGGAATGTTGGCGCGGTACGCGACCGCCATGTTTTGTCCGTTTTTAGACCGCCGAGAAAATCCGGGTCGTCAAAAAATCCGCCTTGTTGGAATCAGGGTTGAGAAGTTCATGTAGAGTTAGAAGAGTTATAACTGGCTGTGTATGTCTTTTAAAATACAGGGTACTTGTGATAGAATTTATTCATGAGCAACTTGGCACAAGCAGACATTTTCTTTTTCATAAGTGGCGTGGGATTTTTGATAGTGTTCGCGCTTGTCGTAACGGCCCTTTTTTACGTTATAGGGGTGCTTCGCGACGTCCGCGGTATTTCAAAAAAGGTAAGGGAAGAAAGCGATAATATTATTGCCGAAGCGCGCGCATTTCGCGGCTCTCTGAAAGACGCGGGCAACAAAATGCTCGCCTTCTTTTTCAAGCCCTTTGTGAGAAAGAGCTCAAGAAGAAAGAAAAAAGAAGAGAGCGATAGTCAGTAATTAACAGTTATTAAAATATAATCACTATGGCAAATAAAAATAAAGAAAAAATGACAGGTTTTGGTTTGGGCGCGGCCGCCGCTTTGGCAGCTTTGGGCGCTTACTTTCTTTACGGCACAAAGGAGGGCAAAAACAAGAGAACCAAAATGCGTGGTTGGGTTTTGAAAATGAAAGGAGAAGTTTTGGAAGAAATAGAAAATCTGAAGCATTTAAACGAAGAGTCATACAACGCGGTTGTTGACAATGTTTCCAAAAGATACAAAGCGGCCAAAAACGTAGACAATAAAGAGCTTGAAAAATCGGTTAAGGATTTAAAGTCGCATTGGAACGATTTGAAAAAAAGATTTTCAAAGTAATTTTTCAAAAGCCGATTTTGTGGTAATATGGGCAAATAGCCGGGCTGTAGTATACCGGTAGTACGCGCCCATGGGGTGGGTGTAGACCGGGTTCAATTCCCGGCAGCCCGAATGAAGAGCCTATCCCAATAAGTACTCCGTAGCGAGACGTGCAAGCTTCGCTACAAAAACATGCGAAACCTGCGAAGGCATATCAAGATATGTCGCCAAAGGTTTCGCATGTTTTTGGCGGAGATTGCGCGTTGCAGTAGGAAAGTGCTTGTTGGGATAGGCTCTAAGTCAGCGAGTGAGGGTTAGCAGGCAAACTGCTTTGCCTGCGGCCGGAATTGAAGCCTTGTTGAGCATCCCGACGAGCCGCTTCGGCGACGTCGGGATCCAACAAGGGGACTGAACGAGTAGCGTTCAATTCCCGGCAGCCCGACCATACGTAACAAAAAGCTCCGCAACCGCGGAGTTTTTGTGTGTTACGTATGGTCGCAATTACCGAACGAAGCTCGAACCTGTAGCGTATGAAAACTATAGCGAAATTGAACCATGGAAATATTTCGAAAAAGATGCGGATGTTTATCCACAGAAAGCGGTTTTGCTTTTGGCAAAGGGGCGTACAATTTAATCATGGAGAATACCGCCAATGCTAATAGAAATATTATTGTCGTTATAGTGGCAGTAGTTTTGATAATAGTAGTAGCGACAGCCGCTTTTTTGTTGCGGTCGCCGAGTAAAGACGCGGAAAACGCGGAGGGGGCTCAAACCGATACGCAAGAGAGCGCCGAAATTTCAGACCAAAGCTTCGGCGCGGAACTTTCTAATAAAATACCGACAGCGGAATCGGTCGTGGAGGAAAAAATACCTCAAACCAATCCTTACAAAGACACTTACAAGAATCCTTTTGAGTAAACCGTAATATTTATGCGTTCAAAATACATAAGTTTGATAATTGCCGCCGCCCTGATATTCATATCTGGAGTAGCCACGGTGTCGGCTCAAGGACCCCGCGATAATGAACTTTCAGGCATTTCGTTTCCGGTAAAGGAGCTCGGCAATTGCGGCAGCAAAGAGGCCTGTCATTCTTACTGCGAAGACGAAGCGAACAGGAAACAGTGCATAGATTTCGCTCGCCGAAGCGGCCTGCTGAACGAAGAAGAGGCGCGTCACGCCGAGAAATTCGCCGATTTCAAAGAGGGTCCCGGGAGATGCAAGACGCGCCGCGAGTGCGAATCGTATTGCGAAAATGTCAGTCATATGGAGGAATGCCTTTCTTTCGCCGAGGAGAACGGTCTTATGCCGACCAAAGAGCTCGCTGAAGCGAAGAAGTTCATGCGCCTTATGAGAGATGGGGAAATGCCGGGCGGGTGCGGAAATAAAAGCGAATGCGAGGCGTATTGCACGAGCGGAAATAATATAGAAGAATGCGTGACTTTCTTTGAAAAGCACGGCGTAATGAGCAAAGAAGAGCTTGAAATGTTTAGAAAAACGGGGGGCCGTGGCCCGGGTGGTTGTCGCGGACGAGAATGCGAAAGATTCTGCAATGATCCCGATAACAGGGAAGCATGTTTCGCTTTCGCTAAAGAGCACGGTCTTTTATCGGAAGAAGAAATGAAAAATGTAGAAGAAGGAATGGGGCATATGAGAAAAGCTTTAAGTGATGCTCCGTCGGAAGTGGTTTCCTGCATAAAAGAAAAGTTGGGTTCGGATGTTATTGCCAAAATGGAAAGCGGCCAATTTATGCCGGGGCCTCAAGCAGGAGAAGCGGTAAGAACTTGTTTTGACAGCCATTTCAGACAATCTGACGGTCCGGGAAATAGAGAGATGGTGGATAATACTCCGCCGCAAGTTCTGGCTTGTCTTGAAAGCAAGGTCGGTTCGGAAGTTATCCGCAAAATGAAAAACGGAGAATCGCCGGATAGGGATATTCACGAAGAAATGGACGCATGTTTTAAGGAATTTGGCGGGCCGAGAGAAGGAAATGAAACAAAGTTTCGGCCTGACCGAGGACAGATACAGCAAAATGGCGACAATATGCCGCCGCCAAACATTGCCGATTGTCAAAGACGTGTTATGGAAGATGTCGGAGCTTCCGAAGAGCGTCCGGATCCGGAAACTATTCGCATTAAAATTGAAGAATGTATTCGCGAGTATGTAATACCGCTTCAAGACGGGCAGATCCATGACTTCCGCTCTCTTCCTCCTTCCGAATCCCGTCCTTATGACAGTCGGGATGGAAATATTTCGCCCACTCAAGAGTTCGTTCCGGTTTATCCAGAGGGAGAAGCGCCGGATTATCGTGAATTTTATCCGCCTCCTTCTGAATTCCAAGATTCTCAAACCGATTATGAGAACGTAAATACCGAGCAGTTTGAAGGAAGCGTGGAAACGGAACCTTATCGCGAGGAAAGCGCGGAAACAAGTTCCTTGCACATAAATCACCTTCTTGGCTCTATCGGGATTCTGTTAAGCGGACTTGTGGTCGGTCGGTAATTCCTTAATTTAGCCGCGTGCCACGCGGCTTTTTTGTGAATTGCCGAATGCCGTTTTTGACTCCCAGTTAAAAAAACCGACCACGAATGGTCGGTGTTAAACTTACGCGGCAATTTCTCACCTCTTTGAAAGATGTTTTGAAAATCTTCGGGCGAGAATTTTCAATGTTTCCTCCGTTCGCTCCCACCCATCGCATGCGTCTGTGACGGAAACTCCCTTCCTCAATCGGTGCAGGTTTGTCGGTATTTCCTGCTTCCCGTCTTTAAGGTAGCTTTCGTACATTACGCCCAAGATGGCTCTCTCTCCTTTTTCAATCTGCTCAAGAACGGATTCGGCCACGCCCCTTTGCTTGATATGGTCTTTTCGCGAGTTGCCATGAGACATGTCCACAAGAATTCTTTCCGGCAAGCCGAGTTCTTTTAGCTTGCGTGATGAAGTTCTGATGCTTTCGCTATCGTAGTTCAGCTTGTCTTCAAAACCCCTATGGATCAAATGTCCGTGAGAGTTGCCATTTGTAGCGAACCTGCACATGACGCCGTCATCATCTGGAGCCGCGAATACATGAGGATGTCTCGCGAATTCAATGGCATGGATCGCAGAGTCCACTGACCCGGAAAGGCCGTTTTTAAAGCCGACCGGCGTTGAAGCTCCGCTCGCAATTTTTTTCTTGTCTTGCGAACCGGAGTCGCGAGCTCCAAGCCATACATAACTGATGCAGTCGTCTATGACTTGATAGTTGGCCGCTTCAAGCATCTCCGTCGCGATAGGTATTCCTAACGAGGTGATTTGCAGCATCATATTCCTCGCAAGGTTGAATCCTCTTTCCATGTCGTATGATCCGTCCATTTTTGGGTCATTGAAGAGTCCTTGCCAAGAGGCCTTTCCATTTGTCTGCGCGCGGCTACGAGGTTTATCGCAGTTGACTCTCATAGCCAGGAAAAGAGGCATTTGAGAATTATTTTCTTGAAGGAAAGTTTTGAATTTCGCCAGTTTCTCCGCGTACCTGACCGCTTCCCGTGTGTCGTGAATTGAGCACGGCCCTACAATTACCAGCATTCTCTTATCGTCGCCCGCAATGATGCGGCGGATGACTTCTCGGCCCTCGCTGACCGTATCCCATGATTTCTCCGTCAACGGGAGGTTTGCTTTCATTTGGCCCGGAGACGGCAGTTTTGATATGCTGCGTATGTTTATGTTGTGAGTAAACTCCGTATTCATAAGGTATTTGAGTTGAACTTTTCAGAAGTGTTCCGCTAAGGGTTTCTCCCAAGCAGAATTCTTCTGAAAAACCTACTCACAGGAATGTAAAAGAACTAAAACAAAACAGGTCCCGGTTTCCAGAGCCTGTTCTTGGGATCGTTAGTTAGATTAGTTTTTAACAATCGCAAACACAGGCGCTGGAAGCGCAGACCAAAAAAAGAAAAAGAAGAAAAAATATGTGTTTATTATTGATTGCACGGTACTACACAGTATACACAATGCGTTTTTTCGGTCAATGCTTGTGGAAAAGTCGTTTGACATTGATACCGATATGATATTATTTAGACCATCTCCGGTTAATTCTTTCACATTAAAAATTAAAGGATTTGAGTGGAATGTTGAAAGGAGATGATATTGGTACTATGATTATAATGTACACGAAAACAGGATGTCCTTGGTGCAACGAGGCGCGGACATTTCTGAAAGAGAAAAGAGTTGACTTTGAAGAAAGAGAAGTGCTCGGCAATGAGGACTACCGAAAAGAACTGGTCGCCAAATCCGGCCAAGGTAAGACCCCGACACTTGAGGTGGACGGAGAAATTTTGGCAGATATGGACAAGGAGGCCATAGGGAAATTCTTAAGAGAAAGAGGGGTCATAAGATAATTTTAGTTTTATAAATTAAGCGTTTTAAAAACACCATGCAGCATTATATTTGCACGGGAGAATGTGGCGGGGAAAGCCCCACGGCGGGCGTATGTCAAATGGAAAGTTGTTCCAAACACGGCGAGCATCTTACTGAATGTAACTGTGAAGACGGTCTTCATAAAAATATTCTTGAGGACAAGGAGATGATGATTCCGGACGGCGAGGAGTTATCGGAAGAAGAATAGGAAACAAAAAAACCGCTTACATTTAGCGGTTTTTTTGCGGTCATTGAAAGATAGTTTGAATTAAGAAATATGGCAGGCGGCCCCCCACGAGGAAAGTCACGAAAAAGTGACTGAGCCCTAGGCAAGCGCCCTTGGAGCGGTCACTTTTTTGGGAGCTTTCCCTCGTGGGGGGGAAGCAGGTGTTTCGTAATTCAAAGTTATTTAGTGTCCTTAAGCGCCAAACTGTATCGGAGACCGTACAGAGTAATTGCTCCCAAAATCAAAAACAAGGTTTTGTAAGATACAAACAAGAGAAGCAGTGTCCCACTTAGAGGTCCTACGATATATGCAAACGGCCTCATCATTCGGAAAAAGCTAAGCACGTCTATTTGAGCCGCGTCCACGACCTTAAAGAAATACGTCTCACTCATTATTTCCACCATGCTGGCGCCGATACGAGTAACCACAAGAATCGCTGTCCATGTAAAAAAGTCGCCTCCTTCTATAAAAAATACGCCGGCCGCGCCAAGCGCCGATATCGCAAACCCGATAGACAAAATTTCTTTTTCTCCCCAACGGGTATCGGCCAATTTTCCAAGCGGAAGCTCCAGAACAACATAGGGTAAAAGGGCGATAGAAAGCATAATACCTATTTCTCTCCAGTTAAATCCGATGTATTCATGCAAATATATCGGCATGTATATAACCATCCATGAGAAAAAAAAGTGCAGTATAAACATGGAAAGACAAATAAGTCGCAAGTTTTTGTTTACCAAAAGGCCTTTAATGGCTGAAAGCAAAGAGATGCTTCTGTAAGTGGGGTCTTTGAAGTCCTTGAAGTTGCGTCTTAAAATATAAAGTGTCGGTAGAAGGAGCAGGGCGGCGACAATATATACACGGCGATATATTTCCGTGTCGGCTAAAATCAAACTTGCCAAAAGAGGTGCCATAACCCAAGCGATGTTTGAGGCCGTAAGAAAAGAGCCTCTTACTTTGCCTGTTTCTTTGTTGGTTGTAAAATTTTCCAAGATTACGTCTATGTTGAAATACACGAGAGATACGGCGACAACGTTTACGATAAAAGCGGCGACGACGATTATCGGGTTTTTGAATATAATAATGGCAACAAGGGACAGTAAAAGTAGCGTCAAAAGACGCATTGTTGTCTTGTAGTCGCCGGCTTCGCGCAGTATCTTAGGAATTCCGAAAAAAGCGACAATAGTAAAAAGCGAGCCGAGAGTATAAACAATACCTACAAACTTTGTAGGCAGTATCGTCCCCAAAAAAGAAGAGTTGATATATACGCTTATGCTGAAGTGGATTGTAAATAGAAACGCTAAAGCGTAGAGAGAGGTAATGGCACGTTGGCGCATGTCTGTTATTTTACTCTATTTTCTTTGAATTACGAAATGTCCGCTTTTGACTTGGCCTCGCGGAACCCTCCCCCGCAAAGAAAGTCGCAAAAAAGTGACCACTCCAAGGGCGTTTGCCCGGTCTTAGTCACTTTTTTGCGACTTTCTTTGCGGGGCTTCCCGTTTTTCGTAATTCAGGATATTTTAACCGGACTGCTATATCCCGAGCAGTACAGGTATCACTATCGGTCTCTTTGCCGTCTTCTGGAAAAGATATCTGCTAATATTGTCGGTCAGGGCTGTCTTTACGAAGTCAAAGTTAATAGGGTTCATTCCGGCGGATGTTTCTTCAACGGTTTTCTTTATGATTAGACGAGTTTCTTCCAAAAGGTCTTGGGACTCGCGAAGATATACAAAACCGCGAGATATGATATCCGGCGACTTTCGTAACTTGCCGGTGGTTGTGTTTAAACTGGCAATGATTACAAACATTCCGTCCTGTGCGAGCATGACTCGGTCTCTTAATACGACTTCTTGGACATCACCAATGGAAAATCCGTCAACCATTACGGGACTTGCCGGCGCTTTGTCTTTCAGTAAAGATATTTTTTTACCGTTATCGGTTATCTCTATGATACTGCCGTTGTCCGGTACAACAATGTTTTCGGCAGGGGTGCCAAGTGTTCGGGCCAGTTCCGCGTGTTGGCGAAGCATGAAGTGATGTCCGTGTAGTGGCATAAAGAATTTGTAATTTATCCTCTCGTGTATCCATTTCAACTCCTCTCGGTTGCCGTGTCCGGAAGCGTGCACGTCGGAGTCCAGATACGTTATGACTCTGGCCGATGTTCTGTACAGGTTGTCTTTGAGCTTCACGACGGCTTTGTAGTTGGTGGGTATTATGGAAGACGAGAGAAGTATGGTATCGGTCTCTCTGAGTTTTACGTGCTTATGGGATTTGCTGGCTATGCGCATAAGGGCCGCGAACTCTTCCCCTTGCGCTCCCGTTACTATCATAACTATCCTGTCTGGCGGGTAGTTTTCTATTTCTTCAATCGGTATCACTACGTTTTCAGTATCAACAAGTTTCAGGTGCTTTATTATTTCCAGGTTGTTTTTCATGCTTCTTCCTTCAACGGCGATTTTCTTGTTGAGTTTTCTGCAGGCGTTTATTATGGCGATAATTCTTTCAACTTGAGAGGCGAAAGTGGCAACAATGAGCCGCGATTTCGTGTCGCGAATAATTTTCTCTATGTTCTGTATCACTGTCTGTTCGGAAAGTGAAAATCCCTGTTTTTCTATGCTTGTTGAATCCATGGTCAGAAGAAGAACGTCCATGTCTTTGAATCTCTTGTATTGTTCCTCTTCCTCCTCCGTAACTTTTCCGTCTATGTTGTCAACGCGGACGTCTTCTATGAAAACAATATTACCGATAGGGGTTTTGATGATAAGGCCCATGGAATCGGGTATTGTGTGTGAAATCGGAAATGTTTCAACTTTCAAGTTTTCGCTTATGGTGATTGTCTCGTTGCCGTCTATGGTGCGGATATCCAAAGCGGGCAAGTGAGGGAATTCCTCTTGCCTTTTTTTGAGCATTATAGAACCGAACTGTCGGCTGTAAATGGGCGGGTTCCCTATCCGCGACAAAATGTAAGGAACACCGCCTATGTGGTCAAGGTGTCCGTGGGTTATAAACACCGCTTTTACTCGGTCTTTTCTTTCTTCAAGGTAGCGTGTATTGGGGAGAATGTAGTCAATTCCCGGCGTGTCTTCGCTTGTAAACTGAAAACCGGCGTCTATGACTATAATATCGCCCCCGACCTCTATAACCGTCATATTTTTTCCTATCTCTTCAACGCCACCTAAAGGTATGATGCGGATGGCGTTTGCCGGCACGGGAGGGATTACCGTCTTCTGTTTTGAGGAGACGTGGCCTCCAAAAGCTCTTTTATGGCCGAGACGCTTTTCAGGCATCCTCTTTCGGGGGCTTGGGGAGTTAGAGGTGGAATACGTATGAGGCAATCTTTTCTTTGGTGGAACGGGTCCGTAGGGGTTTCTGGGCGAAACGGATACGGACTTTTGAGAAGTGTTGCTTTCAAATCTCACGACTGCCGTATTTTTTGTCCTACTATAAAAACGCCTCTCTTTTGGGTTCGGGGCGTGAGAACCTCCTCGTCTTATGTTTGTGTTTTTTTCCATTGCGTTCTTCTATATCACGGCAAAGCCGCTCAAATATGTTCCGTAATTTTTAAAGCGGAAAATATTTTTTGGTTAATAATAATGTTAAAACCGAGTTGTAATTGATTCGGGAACGAAAACTTTCCAGACCTTTTCCGTTTCTATATACCAGTTTTTTATTGACGCAAAACGTTCGTGAGGGACGGCTATTTGTCCGATGTCCATATTTTTTACTTTGGCGGGAACAACATACAGAAAATCCGGCGAATAGAGAAAAGAGGCCGGCAGGTCATTCACCACTTCTTTTTCAAAGGCCAGATATTTTTCCGCTCTCAAATCGCTGTCGTTTATTGTTCTGACCTCATCCAGAAGTTTGTCAGCCGTTATGTTCGCGTAAAGGGCGATATTCAGTCCCGGGTCGTTTCTCTGTGAAGAGTGCCAAAAAGCGAAAAGATCAAGATCCCTTCCCACCACTTCTCCGAAAAGAAGAGCATCATATTTTCTGGGCCGGATAACATTTTGATTTAAATCTCCGGACTCAAAAATATTTACGGAAACTTCCACGCCGACCGCTTTCCACATTTCCTGTATCATTTCCGCTGCGTGTTTGAGTTCAGGAGCGTTTGACGTAGATAAAGAAAAAGACAAGGTCTGTGTTTCCTCTTTGACTTTTTTTTCCAACAGCCCCGTTTCCTCGTTTATTTCCCAACCGGCTTTTTCAAAAATTTTCAGGGCCTTCTCCGTCGGACTTTCTTCAACCGTTTGCGCCTCTTCCCCCTCGGTTTTTTCTTGTGTCTGGGTCTCGCTGTTTATTTTTATCATGTCTTTAGGTATGGGACCGTTTAAAGGACTTCCGTAACCTTTCAGAACCTCGGTTACTATCGCTTGTTTGTCTAAGGCGGTATCCAGCGCTTCTCTTACCGCTTTTTCCGAAAGAATCGTCGCCTGGTTTTGGTTGAAAAACACTCCAAAGACGCGAGGCAACGAAGCGGAAACGATGTTTGCGCCGGCTATTTCCAGTTTGGCGCTATCTTCGGGCGATATGGCGCTCATGCTCTCTATGTCTTTTCTCGCGTAACTTTCAATGAGAGATTTTTCCGAACCGTAAAATCGGATAATAAGATTTTCAATAAATGGCTCTCCCGAAGCATAGTCCTTGAAAGATGTCAGGTGGTAGTAGGTGGGAACTCCGGCGTTGCTTCTTTTTATTTTTTTGACCTTATACGGGCCGGAACCTATCGGCTCCACGTTAAACTGACTGAAAGGAAACTGTTCTATTTCGGCGTCTTTCCAAATATGTTTGGGTAAAATACCAATGGTGGTATTTTCAAGAAAAGGAGAATACGGTTGGCGTAGTATAAAACGAACTTCGTAGTCGTTCACTTTTTCCACTGTTACGCCTTCCCAGTTGGCGCGTTTCGGACTTTTTAAGAAAGGGTCTTTAGCCAGCTCCACTGTGAAAATCACGTCGTCCGCCGTTACGGGTTTTCCGTCGTGAAAATAGGCATCTTCGCGCAATATGAAAGTGTAGACAAGTCCGTCTTCTGACACGTTGTATTCTTTAGCCAAGTTTACAGTTAAGGTTCCGTCGCCTTCCGGTTTTAAAAGTCCGGAATAAATAAGGGCGGTAAGGTCTCGGTCGGCATCACTTATGGCCAAAATAGGGTTTATAAAGCGAGGGGAACCAACCACGCCTTCCGTTAAAGTTCCGCCGAATTTCGGTATTTCCACGAGATATGCCGTGTTTACATGCGATAGAAGAAAGAAAGACGCTCCCGCGCAAATTAAAAGCAAAGCATAAAAAATAAGACGCTCAAGATGCGAGAATCCCTTTACGGCCGTTTCGGCATTTTTTATCGGGGAAACCGTCCATTGCTTTTTGAAAAGTTGTTTAATTTTCTCTTTCACGGATAGTAGTTCCTTCATGCGACAGTGCACAAATCATTTCGCAAAATTACGCGAAAAAATTTGCGACTGGATTAGGTGTCTGCTCTACTGCATAAAAAACGCAAACAGAGCTGAAAAAACAAAAAGAAAAGCCAAAATAATTGTGGCGCGAAATAAAATTTTTTCAAACCCGCGACGAGTGTTAAAACCGCCGCCGGTATCAGTACCGCCGAAAGCGCCACCCAATCCCGCTCCGGTCTGTTGGAGCAAAATGGCAATAACAAGCGCCACGGCCAATATTATCTGAACTATCGGCAAAATAGCATCCATTTATTAAAGGATACCAAAAGTCGCTCAAAAATGCAACTTTTGTATTAGTCCTCTCCGACACTAAGTTGTTTGCGTGTCTTTGACTACTTTTTCAGTTTGTGTCGGTGAAGTGGGTTCGTGTAAACGCCTAATACTGCAGTATTAGGCGTTTTACGCGTAACCCCTCACACTTATCAGAAAGTGTCTTTATTCCTCCTTTTTAAAGGAGGTGTCACATTCTTATGTGACGGAGGATTTAAAAATCCCTCCCCCTCGCCGACTCGGGTACTCCCTTTACGAAAGGGAGAATAAATCCCTCAGCTCATCGGAATGAGCCACTCCCTTTAGAAAATGGAGAATTAAGAGTGTGAGGGGTTACTTTTACGCCTATTGCAGATTGGAGTATTTAACTGTATTATTATTAGACAAAGCCGTTTTAACGGCTTTGGTTTCAGTTTTATAAGCTAACTAAAAACTATGGCTAAATCATCAAAGAGTGGCACCGTAAACATCATACCGATAGGAGATCGCGTTCTTGTAAAAGAGAAAAAAGAGGACGCTGAAAAGAAGACAGCTTCCGGAATATTTATTCCAGAGTCGGCATCAGATGGCCGAGAGACAAAACAGGGTGAGGTGGTTTCCGTAGGAGAAGGCAAATACGAAGACGGAAAACTTGTTCCTGTAAAAGTCAAAAAGGGAGACATTGTTCTTTTTCAGTGGGGAGACTTTCTTAAAGTGGATAATGAAGAATATCAGGTTGTTTCCGCGAGTAATATATTAGCAATCATAAAATAAGTATAACGCGTAACGTATAACTTGTAACGCCATAATCTAAAACGTGTAGCATGTAACGTGTAACGCCGGAAAAGAAATACTCTGACGCTTCACGCTATACGCTACACGCTTCACGCTATACGCTTCGCGCTACACGATTTTGACGCTACACGCTACACGCTACACGCTACACGCTATGTCTAAACAAATTTTATACAATGAAGATGCCCGAAAGGCGCTTAAAAGGGGAGTTGACGCCGTCGCGGACGCGGTTAAGGTTACTTTGGGTCCGAGGGGCAGAAACGTGGTTTTGGAAAAATCATACGGCGCGCCGACCATAACCAATGATGGGGTCTCAATAGCAAAAGAAATAACCCTGAAGGACAAGTTTGAAAACATGGGGGCTGAAATAATAAAGGAGGTGGCTTCTAAAACAAACGACGTAGCGGGGGATGGAACAACGACTGCCACCGTTTTGACGCAAGCTCTTGTTTCTGAAGGGATGCGTCTTACGACCATGGGAGTAAACCCTATGGGAGTTCGTCACGGTATTGAAAAAGCGGCTGAAAAAACCGTAGAAGCTTTAAAAGAACTTTCAAAGCCGATACCGGAGAAAAGCAAAGACGAAATCAAACAAGTTGCCGCCATTTCCGCCGAGTCGGAGGAGTTGGGCAAAACTATCGCTGAGACGATAAATAAGGTGGGCAAAGACGGTGTGGTGACGGTGGAAGAATCTCAATCGTTCGGTATTGAATCGGAAGTTGTTCAAGGTATGCAGTTTGACAAGGGCTACGTCTCTCCTTATATGATAACCAACGCTGAAAGAATGGAGGCGGAGCATAGTGATGCCGCTATTGCCATTACGGACAAAAAAGTTTCCTCAATCAAAGACATTTTACCGTTTCTTGAAAAAATGGCCACTGCCGGCAAAAAGGATTTGGTTTTGATTGCCGAGGAAGTTGAAGGGGAAGCGCTTACGACTTTTGTGTTAAACAAGTTGCGGGGCGGATTTAATGTTCTGGCTGTAAAGGCGCCGGGTTTTGGCGACAAGCGAAAGGAAATTTTGCAGGACATCGCCGTTATGGTCGGCGCCACCGTTATTTCAGAAGAAGTCGGACTTACGTTTGAAAAAGCCGATTTGTCAGTTTTGGGGAAGGCCAATAAGGTCGTTTCTACAAAAGACAACACTGTGATTGTCGGCGGTAAAGGTAAAAAAGGAGAAATAGAAGCTCGCGTGGCTCAGCTTAGAAAACAGAAGGAAATGACGGATTCAAAATACGATATTGAAAAAATAGATGAACGTATCGCCAAAATGACCGGTGGTGTGGCCGTTATACGAGTGGGGGCCGCCACTGAGACCGAGATGAAGTATTTGAAGCTTAAAATTGAGGACGCTGTCAACGCCACGAAAGCGGCCATTGAAGAGGGTATCGTGGCGGGTGGAGGAACGGCTCTTGTAAAGGCGGCTGAAAAGGTAGGCAACTGGTTTGCCAAAGAACGCGATAAATTGTCCAAAGAAGTTCAAGTCGGGTACGAAATCATGCTTAGGGCTTTGGAAGCTCCTCTTAAACAGATTGCCATAAACGCGGGCAAAGATGACGGTTCCGTTATTGTTGCTGAAGTAAAGAAAATGAAAGGGGCGGGCGGTTATGACGCTCTTAAGGACCAAATGGTGTCTGACATGATAGAGGCGGGGATTATTGACCCTGTGAAAGTTACAAGAAGTTGCGTGCAGAACGCGGCCTCTGCCGCGGCCATACTTTTGACGACCGAAGTGGCTATCGCGGATGAACCGAAAGAAGAAAAGTCCGTGGGAGGAGCGCAGGGGGGGATGGACTACTGAAAAACTATCGGCGGGGTACATAGGGGGGAAGAGATAAAAAGAAAACGCCCGCGGCCAAAGGCCGCGGGCGTTTTGCCTGTTTTTATTAAAAAATAACCGCGCCTATTTTTGTGGGCGCGGGTGCTTGCGGATTGTGCTTTCTTTATAAGGAACCCTCGTGCGAGTAGACCCTATAATTTTGCATAATTCTGTCTCGGTTCTCTTGGAACTTGTTCCTGACTCTTTCCGCTCTGTGCGGGAAGATTTCAAAAGTTACGAGGTCGTAGCGTTCGTCGCCACGCTTTACGTATTTTTTGATTCGGTCGGCTAATCTGAAGCCGACCTGAATCATGAACTTTTCAGTCCGGTCATTGAGCCGGCTGATCGTGGAGGCATAAAGGCGCGTGAATTCAAGTGTCGTGAACACAAAGTCAAAAATGAGTATCATCATTTCCAACCCGTATTTCAACCTTCGATATCTGCTGTCCACGAAAATCCTGAAAGACGCTTCCCCTTTCCCCCAGTCAATTTTTTCTAGGACAAAAATGCCAATAGGCACGGCGGGTTTTCTGTCCGAAAAAACCGCTTCCACTATCATGGGGATTTCATCCGGAAAGAGATTCCGATTTCCCTCTCTCGGACGATAATTAATCGGTGGCGCTAACGCGCCGACGGCCAATTTGATTCTTCCTTTGTCCGTGAAAGTTTTACGTCGGTTGAAGTAAAACTTTGAAGAAGGGTCTTTCCACCACTCTCTGATGATGGGTAAATCCCTCTCTTCAGCCAGCCGAAAAGAAATACGGCCGTCTCCTATTCGCCTGACTAAATCAGACAGTTTTCTGTTCTTCTTCATTTCGTTTTCCTCCGAGAGTGGTATTGTTTCTCAAAGGCCTGATCCGTATTAAACTATACATTAATAAACTTTTATGGCAAGATTCATTACGAACATGAGGAAAAAGCTTAAAAAATCGAAACAAAGCGAAAAAAGGTGGCGTTTTGACTTACCGATGTCTTACAATGTCCTTTTGGAAGAAATTTCAGAAGGAGTAATGCTCACGGACGATAGAACGACCGAAATTTTATACGCAAATTCGGCGGCTTTGAAGCTTTTGGGTTTGAAAGGGGCGAATCTCCACAAAGTCAAGCTTTTTGAGCTTGTTCATCCTGAAGACAAGCAAGAAGTGAAAAAGTACTATGAAATTCTGAAGAAAAAGAAAAAGCTTACCACCGAGAGGAGAATCAAAGGGAAAGACGGGAAATACATTGTTGTTGAAAGAAAGGCCAGGATTTTGCCCAACGGAAAGGTGATTTCAACGTTGCGAGACGTGTCTCGCGACAAAGAAGCAGAACGCCGTAAGAATCTTTTCATGTCAATGGTGAGCCATGAATTAAACACCCCTGTTACAAGCATGTCTCTTTACCTTGAAATACTTCAGTCCAAGCTGGAAGGCGCGGATAATGCCGAAAACGCCTACCACGAAGAAGTGGTACGACTTGTTAAACTGGCCAGGGGAAAGGTCTCAAAACAGGTGATGCTCATAAACGACCTTTTGGATATGACAAAAATCGGGTTCGGCAAGTTTGGTCTGAAAAAGGAAATGTTTGACTTTGACGAACTTGTCAAAAAAAACGTTGACCAGGCCAACTCAATATTTAAGTCGCGGCACGTTTTCAAGTTGGAAGGAAAAGTAAAATCACCGGTTTTCGGCGATCCGGACAGAATGGAACAGGTTCTTGTTAACTTGTTTTCCAACGCTATAAAATATTCCCCGTTGGCGGAGCAAGTTGTGGTAACGGTTTCAGGGAAGGGAGGGAAAGTTATGGTGAAAGTAAAGGACTTCGGCATAGGCATAGAAAAAAAAGAACAGAGAAAAATATTCACCAGATTTTTCCGCTCTTCCGGCGAAAGAGAAAAAACGTTTCCCGGGCTTGGCATCGGACTCTACCTTTCTCGTGAAATAGTAAGGGCGCATAAAGGAAAACTGACCTTGGAAAGCGCGCCGGGCCAAGGTTCCACATTTACGGTAACTTTGCCGGTAAAAGGTGAATAATAGTAACCCCTCACACCTATCAGAAAGTGGCTTCATTCCTCCTTTTCTAAAGGAGGTGTCACATTCTTATGTGACGGAGGATTTAAAAATCCCTCGGCTCATCGGAATGAGCCACTCCCTTTTGTAAAGGGAGAATAAGAGTGTGATGGGTTATGAATAATAGCATTCCCTCTTTTTGCGTTTTGCGGTATAATATTACATATTATAAGCGACGTGGCGCAAAGGAGGTGGAGACATTTACGTTCACGCTTCCCGCGCCGAGAACTTGTAGTTTACCCGTTGTCAGCACCTCTTCTTTTACTTTGCGTTTGAGGCGGAGTATACACAGGTTAATTCAAAAACATGAACACGACACTTTATATCGCGATTGGTATTATAGTCATTTTAGCTTTGTGGGTGGTTTTTGCTTACAACGGTTTTGTGCGACTTGTAAATCGCGCCAAAGAGGCATGGGCCGACATTGACGTTCAGTTAAAACGCCGATACGACCTTATTCCTAATCTTGTAAACACGGTCAAAGGATACGCCACGCACGAATCGGCGGCTTTTGAGAAAGTAAGTGAAGCGAGGGCGCGTGCCATGGGAGCGGGCAATCTCCACGACAAGTCGCAGGCGGAAAATATGCTTACGGGGGCTTTGAAATCCATTTTCGCCATAGCGGAGGCCTATCCAGATTTGAAAGCCAATCAAAATTTTTTGGAACTTCAGCGCGAACTTTCCGATACTGAAAACAAGGTACAGGCGGCAAGAAGGTTCTACAACACCAATGTCCGAGACCTTAACACCAAAATTGAAAGTTTTCCTGCAAATGTTGTCGCCTCAATGTTCCATTTTTCCAAAATGGAATTGTTTGAGCTCGGGGAGGGAGAATCGGCGGCTAGGCAACCGGTGGAGGTGAAATTCTAAATAAAATGAATACTACAAACGGTCTTGCAAAAGCCACCTTTACTATCTCTTTGATTTTCACAGTTTCGCTTATCGCGTCCTTTTTCGGAAGAAGTTTTCTTCCGATGTCTTTTATTGTATTCATAAACCAGTTAGTCCTTCCTGGGATTGCGATTATTGTTATCCTTTCAATTGTGGCGTTGGTACAAATTGTAAGGAAGAAAGAAAAAGGATTGATTTTAGTTCTGTTCGGCTTGTTATTTCCCGCCATTTATTTTCTACTGGGTATAATTATTGCCAGTATCGTAATTAGTAGTTCTTTCTGAATTTTTCGGGAAAAAGATAGCGGGATTCCAGCGAGTTATGACCCAGTTTTTCGATTATTCTTGAAATTAAATCCGCGACAAAAGTATACAGCAGAGATCTAAAACAAGTAGAACATTATAACATCTTTAACATGTCTAGCCTTTATACTCATCAAGACGCAAACATACGAAAAACCTGGATTTTGATGACGGGCTTTTTCATTGTTATCATCACTCTCGGCTGGGGTTTTTCGTTTATCTACAACGCGCCGGAAATTCTTTTAATCGCCGTTGTGTTTAGCGTCTTTATGAACGTTTTCAGCTATTGGTATTCAGATAAAATAGCTTTAGCTATCTCCGGCGCCAAGCCAACCACTCGCGAAAGTCACAGAGAACTTTGGAATATTACCGAAAATCTTTGCATCACGGCAGGCCTTCCTCTGCCTCGCCTTTACATTATTGAAGACCCATCGCCCAACGCTTTCGCGACCGGCAGAAACAAAGAAAACTCGGCCGTGGCGGTAACCACGGGACTTCTCGCCATACTGGATAGAAGCGAACTTGAGGGGGTGATAGCCCATGAGCTGTCGCATATCGGCAATCGCGACATACTTGTTTCCACAATTGTGGTGGTGCTTGTGGGCTTTGTCGCTCTTTTGTCCGACTTTTTCCTGCGAATGACCATATGGGGTGGGGGAAACAGGGGAAACGGCAACCGCGACGGCAGAATACAGCTTATCTTGATTTTAATAGGTGTGGCTCTCGCCATACTGTCCCCTATCATAGCGACAATAATACAGCTTGCCATTTCAAGGAAACGCGAGTTTTTGGCGGATGCTTCCGGCGCGCTTTTGACTCGCTATCCCGATGCTTTGGCTTCTGCTCTCCGAAAAATATCCGCTGAAGGAACTCCCATGAAGCGCGCAAATCACGCCACAGCGCATTTGTTCATATCAAATCCTTTTTCAAATCATGGAAGCACCAAAGGTTTTTTGACCAAGCTTTTTATGACCCATCCGCCGGTGGAGGAGAGAATAAAAGCGTTGAGAAACGCTTGATCCGTGAACAATTTCATTTATTGTTTGGTTATTAATTTAATCTCGGGCATCATAATGATCTCACCAAATTCTAAAGTAACAATAACGGACAAAATAATCTCGGTGGCAATTTTACCTTTCATTCCGTCATTCGTAACTCCCAATCATATAACCGCTTTTCGTTTTGCTTCCATTCCTGTTGTCATTTATTTTTTCACCGCAGGCAACATCCATTTAGGCATCGCGACCTTTATTGTTTCGGCTTTTTCAGACGCGGTGGATGGCGCTCTCGCCAGAACCAAAAAACAAATCACGGAATGGGGTAAAATGTATGACCCTGTGGCAGACAAACTGCTTATCGGTTCTATTTCTGCCATCGTCGTTACCAAAGTCATCGGCAAAGAACTGGCTCTGGCGATTATAATTTTGGAACTGCTCATCGTAACCTTTGCTTTTTACAGAAAAAAATTCAAAGGAAAAGATATTTCGGCCAAAAAGGTCGGGAAAATAAAAATGGTTTTGCAGTCATTCGGCTTGGGGTTTGCCATGCTTTTTATTGTTTATCCCGTACCTATATTTCTGACGACTGCCGCCTATCTTCTTTTTGCCGGATTATTTTTTGCAATTCTGTCTCTTTTTGTGTATCGTTCTATATAAAAAGGACTTGGAAAGCTTTCCAAGCGGTAATGTAAAGGCCTCGGAACGGCTGTTGAAAGTAAAATTATGGAGGGTTCGCATAGCGGTCTAGTGCGCACGCTTGGAAAGCGTGTGTGGGGAAACCCACCGAGAGTTCGAATCTCTCACCCTCCGTTTTGAGTCCGCGAAAAACGGAGGGTAGCGATGTGCCTGCGCACATCGCGTGAGAGATTCGAAGCCCTTCTCCCATATTTTCGAACGATTCTTATCGTAAG
>JAUYKQ010000006.1 GCA_030699905.1 bacterium | reverse complement strand
CAGTAAAAAAGCGAAGCGTGGTTTATAGAATCGCCGTTTTTGCCAAAACGGGGAGCGTAAAATCACGGTTAAATTTGGGAACAATATGTCGGCATTTCAGTGTGGTTTTTGTGCTATTATAAAGTGAATGTTTACGTTTGTTAAAAGGCATAAAATTACGGCAATATTGAGTATTGTTTTGGTGATAATAGTCGCCGTCTTCGTGTTTTCCTTTGGTGAAGGGGATACATTGCCTGAATTTGCCGTGGTGGAGAGAGGAGATGTCGTGCAAGAAGTGGCTTTAACAGGCAGAATAAAGCCCGCGGAAAGCGCGGAGCTGGCTTTTGAACAAACGGGTAGAATCGCCAAAATCTATGTTGATATAGGGGACAAGGTAAGTTCCGGGCAAGCGCTCATTTCTCTGGAAAATTCTGAAGCGTCATCTAAGCTCGCGCAAGCGGAGGCGCAAGTTTCATCCGCCAAGGCGGTCCTGTCCCAGTATCAGGCGGCGCTTGTGGCAAAACGCGCGGAGCTTTTGGATTTGCGGAAAGGCGCTCGGCAAGAAGAAATAGAAGTGCAGGAGGCAAAGGTCCAGAGCGCCAAATTATCCGTTGAAGACGCGGAAAAAAATGTCGTTGATGTTTTAATGGATGCTTACACAAAAGCGGACGACGCGGTAAGAAACAAGGCCGACCAGATTTTTGATAACCCCAGAAGTTCCAATCCTAAAATCATTTCTTCCGTGAGCGCCTCTTTGCAGTTGGAGCTTCAAACTGAAAACGAAAGAAGGTTTTTGGAAAATTTTCTTGTTTCATGGAGTGAGGAGTTGTCCGGCGCAGACAATCAAAACGACCTTGTTTTTTTAATTTCTTCCACTATTGAAAGGGTTACGGCAGTCAAGTCGTTTTTGGACAAAGTATCTTCCGTATTGAACGATGCGGGAGCCAACTCCGACCTGTCACAGACCGTTTTGGATGGTTGGAAGTCCGACGTTTTTTCCGCGAG
Organism: bacterium; assembly: GCA_030699905.1. Classification (NCBI taxonomy): domain Bacteria; species bacterium. The sequence continues at coordinate 19,489 of JAUYKQ010000006.1, read as the reverse complement.
GAATAGCATGAGTACTGTTACTTCAAATATTACCGCCGCGGATGAGAAGTTGCGTTCGCATCAAGCAACTTTGGTTGTTGCTGAAAAGGAGTTAATTCTTAAAAAGGCGGAGGCGACTGAAGAAAAAATAGCCACCTCGGAGGCGGCCGTAGCTCAAGCGGAAGCCACGGTTTTTTCACAGCAGGCAAAAATAATGGAAGCGGAAGCCAATTCCGATTTTTATCGTTCTCAACTTCAAAAAACAATAGTACGGTCGCCGATTGACGGTGTCGTGACTGATAAAAAAGTGAAGTTGGGAGAGATTGTTTCTGCAGGCGCTTCCGCGGTTTCTGTTATTTCAGAGGAGGGTTTGGAAATAGAAGCGCAAATGCCGGAAGTGGACGTGGCGAAAGTGGCCGTGGGAAATGTGGCTCTTGTAACTTTGGACGCTTACGGTAGGGACGAAATTTTCAAAGCGAGCGTGTTTTCCATAGACCCTGCTGAAACGGTTATTGATGGAGTTTCCACTTACAGGACATCTTTCAGTTTTTTGGAAGAAGATGATAGAGTGCGTTCTGGCATGACAGCTAAAATCACGATTCTCACCGAAAAGAGGGAAAATGTCATTTCGGTTCCGCAACGGGCGGTCATAAGGAAAAACGGCAATATTTTTGTAAGGATTTACGAAAACGGCAACACTCGCGAAATACCGGTAGTAACGGGTATCCGCGGTTCTTTTGGCAACATTGAAATTGAAAGCGGACTGAAAGAGGGTGACAGAATTGTCGTTAATCCGGAGTAGTTATTTAAAAATAAAGTCAAAGAAGTCCGTTATTTCTTTTCTTTTAAAAAGATGGCTTGCGTCGGAGGTGTCTCAACGGAGACATTTACAAAGACGTGACGGCGACTCGGTACGTATCTTATGACGCTTATTGATGTAAAAAATGTAAAAAAGATTTACGAGAATGAAGGCGTCGCGACGACTGCTTTGGCCGGTGTTACTTTCAATATTGAGAAAGGAGAGTTTGTGGCCATAATGGGGCCTTCGGGTTCCGGGAAATCAACCCTTCTTCATGTTTTAGGTTTTTTGGACCGTCATACTGAAGGAGAATACCGTTTTGACGGGAAAACCATGGACGAATATTCCCCGGAAGAAGTGGCCCGAGTGCGGAATGAAAAAATGGGATTTGTTTTCCAGTCGTTCAATCTTCTCTCCAGAACGTCCGTTTTGGAAAATATAAAATTGCCACTATTTTATTCCGATGTTCCCAAAAGCGTATGGGAAAAGAAGGCCTTAGACGCGATAGAAGCGGTCGGCTTGTCGCACCGCTTGGAGCATCATCCTTCGCAACTTTCCGGCGGGGAAAAGCAAAGGGTGGCCATAGCGCGGGCGCTTGTAATGAATCCAAGCGTGATTTTTGCCGACGAGCCGACAGGTAACTTGGACTCCAAGTCGGGGGCAATGATTATGGAAACAATACAGCGACTAAACGAGGAACTTGGACATACCATACTTCTCATTACGCACGAGACATATACGGCCGAGCACGCCAAGAGAATTATTCATGTACTTGACGGAACAATAGACAAAGACGTAAAAGTCGGCGAAAGAAAGTTTGCAAAGAGTTTTAGAAAATAAGAGCCAAAACTCGGGCAGATAAAAAATGACATTAACCGATTCATTTAAGACGGCATTAGTAGGATTGCGGACGCATAAATCACGTTCATTTTTAACGATTCTCGGTATTGTTATAGGTATCACGGCCATTATCATGATGATGTCCATTGGCAAGGGAGCGGAAAATCTAATTTTGAAAGAAATAGGAGGACTGGGTGCCGAGACGATAATAGTCCGTCCGGGCAAAGAACCATCCGGCCCTTCGGATATCGGTGCCACCTTGTTTGCCGATTCCTTGAAAACACGCGATCTTGATTCCCTTTTGAGAAAAAGCAACGCGCCTCATGTTGTAAGCGCGATGCCTGCCCTTATAGTTCCCGGAAGTGTCTCTTACGAAGGTGAGACATACAGACCGACAATAATGGGAGGTTCGGTGGATTTTTTCAGTAACGCTTTTAACATCTATGTGGAAGATGGGGAGATTTTTGACGAGCTTGATATAGAGAGAAACGGTTCTGTGGCCGTAATAGGACACAAGGTGGCCAGCGAACTCTTCGGAGCGTCGTCGGCGGTGGGTGAGTACATTAAAATAAAGGACAGAGAATTCAGAGTAATTGGAGTTTTTCCAAAAAAAGGACAGGTTGCTTTTTTCAACATTGATGAAATTGTCATAATCCCCCACACCACGGCTCAAATCTATCTTTTGGGAATTGACTACTACCACGAAATAATAGTGAAAACAGACGACCCTGTGAATGTGGCAAGAACCGTTAAAGATATTGAAACGACATTAAGAGAAAACCATAACATAACCGATCCGGACGACGACGATTTTTTCGTGATGACCCAAGAAGCGGTGGTGGAGCAAATCCAGACAATTATCGGGGCGCTCACGGCTTTTCTTTCTTCGGTCGTGGCGATAGCTTTGGTTGTCGGGGGAATAGGTGTTATGAATATCATGCTTGTCTCGGTTACGGAGAGGACTCGAGAGATAGGATTGCGCAAGGCGCTTGGGGCAACTGAAAAAGACATAAAAACACAATTCCTTTTTGAAGCGGTTATTTTAACAGCTATCGGGGGAATTATCGGAATAATTCTCGGGGGACTTTTGTCTCTCGGCGCTTCTTTTGTTCTGACTACCGTCTTGGAGATTGACTGGAAATTCACTTTCCCCGTTTCAGCGGCGGTTTTGGGACTTGGTGTTTCCTCGGCGGTTGGACTCGTTTTTGGCATTTATCCGGCCAGCCAAGCGGCAAAGAAAAGTCCTATAGAGGCGCTTCGGTATGAGTAGGTGACTAAAAAGGTGGCCACCACCTTTTTTTAGCGATTTTTGTGGTGTAATTTTGTCGTAGTTTTTTACGGGCTGTCGTTTTCGGATTGCAAAGAAACAGTTGTTGGCTCTCAATTCAAACTGCTATACTGGTACCATGACTCAAAATGACGCGCTTGAGGTCTTGAAAATGGGACACAATGTTTTTCTGACCGGCTCGGCCGGTTCAGGTAAGACCTATCTTTTAAACCAATACATTTCATATCTGCGCGAAATGGGAGCGGAAGTCGCCATAACCGCTTCCACCGGAATCGCGGCTACCCATTTGGGCGGGCAGACAATACATTCGTGGTCCGGAATCGGAATACGCGATGTTCTTTCGGAGGCGGACTTGGATTTTTTGGAAGAGAGAAAATATCTGTGGGACCGTTTTCAAAAAACCCGAGTGCTTGTTATAGATGAAATTTCAATGCTCCACCATTTCCGGTTGGATATGGTGGAGAGGGTTTTGCGTTCTTTTAGGCGAAATGACTTGCCTTTTGGCGGAATACAGGTCATTCTTTGCGGTGATTTTTTTCAGTTGCCTCCTGTTTCAAAAGCCGGGTCGCCTAAAGCCCATTTTGTCCACTCTTCTCAAGCGTGGCAAAGAGCCGGTTTTAAGGTTTGCTATTTATCGGAAAATTTCAGACAAGGCGACCGGAATTTTCTTCTGCTTTTAAATGCCATACGCGAAAACGCGGTGCGACATGAGACGCTGGAGCCGCTTCGTAAAAGATATAAAAAAGAGGCGGAAACGGATGTTTTGCCGGTAAAACTCTACACTCATAATGTTGACGTTGACTTGTTAAACGAAGAGGAGCTTGAAAAACTGGAGGCCGAAGAAGAAATTTACGATATGACTTCAAAAGGACGTGGCAAACTTTTGGAAATGCTCAAAAGAAGCTGTTTGGCCCCCGAGAAACTGCGTTTAAAAATCGGAGCTCGGGTGATGTTTGTCAAAAACAATTTTGAAAAAGGATATGTAAACGGCACTCTCGGGGAAGTGGAATATTTTGACATTTCAGGACCGGTGGTGAAAATCGCAAACGGAAGAAAAATAACCGCCGAACAGGAAACATGGAGAATAGAAGAGGAGGGTGTTTCAAAAGCCGAAATCACGCAAGTTCCTTTGCGTCTCGCCTGGGCTATCACTGTCCATAAAAGCCAAGGCATGTCTTTGGATGCCGTGGAAACAGACCTTTCAAAATCGTTTGAAAGAGGCATGGGTTATGTGGCGCTTTCTCGCGTGCGGGACCTGAAGGGTCTTAAACTTCTGGGCTTAAACAAGATGGCTCTCGCGGTAAGCGAAGAAGCTCTTGCCAAAGACAAAGAGTTTAAAAAACATTCAGAGGAAATTGCCGAGGAACTTGGCGCCATTCCCACGGCGGAGATAAAAAAAATACAAGAAGAGTATATAAAAAAAATAGCGCCGGAAGGAGCAAAGAAGAAAAAAGAAATCAAGGTTAAAAAAGTTTCAACTCTTGAAGAAACAAAACGGCTGATTTTGGAAAAACTGTCAGTGGAAGAGGTTGCTAAAAAGCGAGGCGTTACGATAGGGACCATAGTGTCGCATTTGGAAAAACTTAAATCAAGCGGAGCCGTTGACGCGGATGTTTTATTCCACATAAAACCGGAGGTGGGCAGGTTGTCAAAAATTAACGCCGCTTTTCTCAAAGAGTTTGCAGAAACGGGAGAGATGCGCCTTTCTCCCGTCCGGAGCGCTTTGGGAGACACGTTTGACTTTGAAGAGTTGCGAATAGCGCGGCTTTTTCTTTGAAAAATGGTAGAATAGTGTGGTGAAAAAAGTCGCGAAGTTTTTGGGAATATTTACCGCGATGGTTGTCTGTCTTCTGGTTTTTATCCAGTGCACTCTTCTGGTTTTCGTAAAACCGTCAAATGACAGGGAATGGTCGGAAGACCTTGCCGTTTTAGCGTATGCCGAATTTGACGGCGATTCGGTAACGGTGAAAAATATCAGAAATTTCAAGTACGAAAGTGTTTTGGACTACACCGCCGATTACTACGACAGGACTTTTGACATGAATGGAATAAATTCGGTGGAATACGTGGTGGAGCCGTTCTCGGGGGTGGCTGCTCACACTTTTGTCGCTTTCGGTTTTGAGGACGGTTCGTATGTAGATATTTCAGTGGAAGTGAGAAGGGAAAAAGGCGAGTTTTACAACATATTCAAGGGTATCGCCCGCCGTTTTGAACTTGTTTACGTTATAGCGGACGAGCGTGATGTTTTGAAACTGCGGACTAACCACAGAAAAGACAATGTCTATTTGTATCCCGTGAAAACAAGCAAGGAAAAAATGCGAGCGATGTTTGTTGATATGCTTTTGCGCGCGAACGAGCTTCGTCATAAGCCGGAGTTTTATCACACTCTGGCCAACAACTGCACTACCAATATAGTGGAACATGTCAACAAGATAAGTCCGAACAAAGTGCCTTTCAGTTACAAATATTTTCTTCCTAAATATTCCGATGAGCTGGCGTTTGACGTGGGTCTTATAACAGGCGAAGATACTATTGAGCAAATGCGAGAAAGGTACAATGTAACCGCTATAGCCCAGAAATACGGGGAGGACCCTGATTTCTCAAGAAAAATCAGAGAGGATTTATTAGTTAAATAAAATAGATAAAAAATATGAAAGGATATATTGGAAATATTGAAAAACTGGCGCTTGAAAATCAAAACTTTCGCGAAGTTCTATACACCGCCAAAAATAGCCAGCTTGTTTTGATGTCTGTCGGCGCCGGGGAAGAAATAGGCGAAGAGACGCACGGTCTTGATCAGTTTATTCGGGTTGAAGCAGGCAGAGGAGTCGTGATTTTGGACGGAGTTTCAAGCGAGATAAATGACGGGGTGGCGGTTTTAATTCCTGCCGGAACCAAACATAACGTCAAAAACACGGGGGAAGAGTCGCTTAAACTTTATTCTCTGTACGCGCCTCCCGAGCATAAAGACGGCACGGTGCATATCTTAAAGGCAGACGTACAAGAGGAACATTTTGACGGAAGAACGACAGAATGACTACTGTTTCCGGATTGTTGTTTGGTTGCATTTTCTCGGGTTATAATTGTCCATTATGGCTGAAGACAAATACAAAGCCGTTTGGGTTTCCCACTCGTCAATCGGGGACTTTTTGAAATGCCCCCGTTTGTATTATTTGCGAAACGTTTACAAAGACCCGAAAACCGGCAGAAAAATCGGAGTGGTAAACCCGTTTCTTTCTTTGGGACTTGCGGTGCACGAGGTACTGGAAGGGCTCTCTGAATTTAAAGCGCCGGAGCGTTTCAAACAGCCCCTTTTGGAAAATTTTGAAAAGGCATGGGGCAAGGTTTCGGGCATTAAAGGCGGTTTTCAGAGTTTGGAAGAAGAGATGCAGGCCAAAGAGCGAGGGGTAGCCATGATAGAGAGAGTCAAGAAAAATCCCGGTCTTCTTGAAGAAAAAACCGTGCGCCTTAAGCCGAGCAAAAACAACATGCCGCCCAACTTCTTTTTATCAAGCGAGGACAATATAATTTTGTGTGGAAAGATTGACTGGCTGGTTTACGCGCCAAAGGACGACAGTGTAAAAATTCTTGATTTCAAAACGGGTAAAAATGAAGAAAAAGATGACTCTCTACAACTGCCCATTTATTTCCTACTGCTCAATGCTCTGCAAAAAAGAAAAGTCAGTGGCGCGTATTATTGGTACGTGGACAGAGATGACGCGCCAAAAGAGGTCGCGCTTCCGGATTTGGAAAAAAGCAGGCAAAGCGTTTTGGAAATCGCTAAAAAAATAAAAGAGGCGCGCGAAAAAAATGAACTTGGTTGTCCGCGCGCGGGATGTTTTGCCTGCGAGCCGTTTGAAAAGATTATCCGTGGCGAAGCAAAACACGTCGGGGTCGGTGAATATCAAGATTTGTATTTGGTGTAGAAAAAGGGGATTGAAAATCGGTCAGATTACCGTTTGGGGGCTCATATCCGTTTTGTTTTTGCAGAACAGATTGTCTACCGCCCATTTGCCGGCTCCGGTTATTGAAAGTGAAAGTGAAGAGGCAAAGAGAATAAGAACCAAATAAATTCGGTTTTTATAATGAATTTGTAATTATTTTAATTCTAATCTGACTATTTGGACAATAAGTTGTCAATCCGGTTTATATCGCGCGGGAATAATGTCGCTTCTTTTACATTCGTAAGGTTCAATAATTTCTGGGTTAGACGTTCCAGTCCCATACCGAATCCGCCATGGGGAGGCATGCCGTATTTAAACGCCTGAAGATAAAAAGAAAACTTTTCCGGGTCCAGTCCTCTTTCCGTCATGGAGGACACGAGAGAGTCGTAATCGTGAATACGTTGCGCTAAAGTGGTTATCTCTACACCGCGGAAAATAAGGTCTCCTCCTTTAGTGTATCCCTTGTCGTTTTCATCCCTGTATGTGTAAAACGGTCGTTTTTCGGTTGGAAAATGAGTAATGAAAATAAAGTCGGAGCCGTGCTCTTTTTTACTCCATTCGGAAAGCCACCTCTCGTCTTCCGGTTCAAGGTCGGGTTCTCGGGTCTTATCTTTACCAGTTTCTTTTTTTATGAGCTCTTGGGCTTCTCTTAATTTCATGGCGGGAATTTCGTCCGGCACCTCGGGTATCTCCGCTTTTAACAAGTCAAAATATTTTTGACAATTCTGTTTTAAGTTTTTAACAACGTGCTTCAAAATTTCCGTTTCCATTTTCATAACGTCCGTGTGGTCTTTTATGAAGCCCATTTCTATATCAAGCGAAGTGTACTCGTTCAAGTGTCTGGTCGTTGAGTGTTTTTCAGCCCGAAAAACATTTCCTATGGTGAATACACGCTCAAAAACGCCAACCATTATTTGTTTGTACAGTTGGGGACTTTGCGCCAAGTGGGCGGTATGCTTAAAGTATTCAACGTTGAAAGAGTTGGCTCCTCCCTCGGCATCTTCTCCGATGAGTTTAGGCGCTTGAAATTCAACAAAATTTTCTTTGGTTAGAAATTCACGGAAAGACCTGACAATCTCCGCTTGGACCTTGAAAATCGCGGAAACTTTTGCCGAACGCAAAGTTAATGGCAGATAGTCAAGATAAGTGTCAATGTTTATGTCGGTGTCTTTCTCAAACGGCAACTCCTTGGCCTCGCTAAGAACGGAAATCTCAAGAGCTTCCAGTTCAATATCTCCGTTTTCTTCTTCCGGATTAACCATTTTATCCGGTCTTTTGTTCACTTTGCCTTTTATGGAAATCACCCATTCGGAGCGTACCGTACTGGCGGTCGTATGGGCCTCTTTGTGATTGGGCAAAGTCACGCATTGGACTTTTCCGGAAGCGTCTCTTATGTCTATAAATGTAAGTTTGCCGTGGTCGCGACGAACGTCTACCCAGCCCATTATAATGGCTTCTTCTCCCACTTTGGATTTTAGTTCTGAAATATACGTCCTTTTCATGAAGACAACTATAACATAAAAGACATTTTTGATATAATAGGCCTTCAGTGGATTCATCAAGCGAAAGAAATCCAACCTAAATACGTCTTATATGGGAAGAGAAGACAATAACAATGAAGAAAAAAAAGAGTCGCTGGAAGACGATTTCACAGCCGCTTACGACGCCTATGCCGACGCGATTTTCAGGTATTGTTTTTTTAAATGGAAAAACAGGGAAAAAGCCAAAGACATGACGCAGGAAACATTTATCCGCGCTTGGAAAATGATTGCTTCAGGAAAAGAAATTCAGAATATTCGCGCCCTTTTGTACAGAATCGCGCATAATCTGATAATTGACGAATGGAGGAAAAACAAAAAAGACGTTTCTCTGGAGGTTCTAACCGATGAAGGTTTTCAGGCGGCGGATGGCCCTTCTTTATCTCCGGAAGATAAATTTCTATACCGAGAGGCAATCCAAGCCGTGGAGAGTTTACCCGAGGACTACAGAACCGTGCTTCTTATGCGTTATGTTGACGATTTGCCCGTGAAAGATATCGCCGACGCGCTTTCAGAGTCGGAAAATTCCGTTTCAGTCAGAATTCATAGAGGGTTGAAAAAGCTCAAGAGTTTGATGAAATAGAGATGTAAAAATATGGGAAAGACAAGTGAAAAATTAAAAAAAGCAATCGGAAACATGAGGTTGACTTCCGTTGAAAAAGCAGACATGAAGGCCTGCGTTTTAAAATATGTCCGCGAAAATCCGGTTGTCTATTACGAGAATAAAAAAACGCCGTTGCCCGCCGGAGAATTGTTTGCCATTTTCATCTCAAGAAAAGTTTTCGGACTTTTGGCTACTGTTGTTTTGGTCGTGGCCGGAGTGTCGGTCGCCGCCCGAGAGGCCTTGCCTGGAAACGCTCTTTATCCGGTAAAGATAGGTTTGAATGAAAAAATGCTCCAAACTTTCGCCTTTTCTGATTTTGCCAAGGCCCGGCTTGACGCTTCATTGGCGGAAAAGCGTCTGATAGAGGCGGAAGCCCTAAGCTCCAAAGGGGAGCTTAAAACCGAAGTCAGAGAACATTTGACAATCCGCTTTGAGGTTTTTGCCGACAGAGCAATTGAAAATATCTCACGTCTTGAAGAAAAAGATAAAATTGAAGAAGCCATTGAGATAAGCGGTAAATTTGAGGCCACCTTAAACGCTCATGGCGATATTCTGGCGAAGATTTCCGGTTTGGAAAAGACACCTGAAAGCCAAAAAGAAAGCGTGGAAGTGGCGCCTGTCGCGCTTTCTCTTAGAGTGGGCGAAGAGGAAGTTTCCGCGAGCTCTTCGGAACAAAATCTGCCGGAAGAGCCGAGTTTGGCTACATCAATGGAAACGGTAGAAACTGCCACTTTTATGATGAGCGCGGATATGTCCGCTTCAACAACTGTTTCCGGTTTGCAAATAGAAGCCAAGGAAGAAGAAAAGAGCGGTATTGTTTCCAAAGTGTCCGAGACGTTTGTTAAGGTGTCGGAAAGAAGGGCGGCTCTTGAAGCGCGTTTTACTTCCGAAAATTTATCAAAAGAAGCGGCGGAAAAAAAAGTAAAGGCGGCTAAAGAGGTTTTAAGGGAACTTGAAGAGTATCTAAACAGACAGGAAAAAACACTTTCAGCGTCGGCGAAAGAGAAAATATCAGAAATCTTTTCTCTTTCAAAAGAGGCCTATGAAGAGTCGGCGCGACTTCTGGGCGAGGGGCAATACTCTGTGTCGTTTGAAGAAGCAAGCAGGTCTATACGGCTGTCTGAAGAAGGGAAAATAATCTTTCAGGCAAGAGACCGTGTCTCCAAAAATACGGTAGAGAAAGGAGATTTGTTGGATGAGTTGCCGAAGGAAAAAAACACGGCGGGAGCGGGCGGACTTTCGGAAACGGACTTTTCGATATAAAATACTTTGAGTTACGAAACACCTGCTTTATACCCCCCCCACGAGGGAAAGCTCACAAAAAAGTGACCGCTCCAAGGGCGCTTGCCCTGGGCTCAAGTCACTTTTTTGTGAGCTTTCCCTCGTGGGGGGAGGCGCCTGACGTATTTCGTAATTTAAGAATATTTAACCAAATAACGACTTATGAGCAAACGACTTTATAGAAGCGAGAGTAACAGGGTTTTTGCCGGCATCTGCGGGGGCTTCGGAGAATATAGCGGAGTTGATCCGGTATTAATCCGCCTCATCTGGCTTTTGGTTGTAATATTTACGGGATTCGCGCCGGGGGTTTTGGCTTACGTAATTGCCATATTCATAGTCCCCGCTGAACCGCGTCAAAAAAAGGAAGAGTGATTTTTGTGAATGGTGAACGGGAACAATATTCCTGTTTGGGACATACTCTATTCGCAGGACAAAAAACTTTCAATTCTTTTTAAGGTTTCCCGCGCTTCTTTGTAGTTGGGGCGGATAACAAGAGCTTTTTTATAGCAACATATCGCTTCCTCCGTTTGTTGAGTGAGAAAAGCGGCATTGCCCATATTCAGATAGAACCTGAAAGAGTCCTTGCGACACTTCATGTACGGCTCTATCTCTTTCATGGACACGAAAGCCACGGCCGTTTTTTTGAAATTTCTTTTGTTCGGATTTGTTTGCATTGTGATGAGCTCGTCCATGGCTTTCAGGTATTGTTCGTCAAGTCGTTCTATTTCTTGTCCGATGTTCGCGCCCAAACTGTCCGCAAATAGAAACAACCTGACTCGCTGTCTTCGGTCTTCGGGGTGTTTGAGATGGCGTCTTTCTTCAAGAATTATTTCCCTATTCGAGAGCATCTTGTCTTTTACCGGAAACGGCTGACGGACGGGAACCAGTTTTAAGAAGTTGTCTTCAAATAAGCGAAGTTTTTTATCTATTTCGTTATTTTCTTCGGGGCTAAGTTTGCGTATGTCGTCTCCAAACGCGTCCAGAAGGTCGGCCATTATGGAAAGTTCCTCCGGACCCTTGGGATATTTTTTATCGTATTCGGCCGGCGAAAGGCCACAGAGGTCTTTTTGAGGAATAAAGTTTTTCCAACTGCCAAGAAGCGACACAAGTTCCTCTATTGTTTTTTCTCTTCCTGATTCTATGGCTCGAGTCAAAAGTCCCAGAAAAAGGGGCGATTCATGCATTTTTTCATACTGAGACAGGTGACCCTCCATCTCTTCTATGCTTACCAAGACAGCAAGCCCTAACCGTTTTAGCAGGTCTTTGGTTTTTTCTTTGATCTCTGAAACATCGTTTTGGACTGAAGCTTGAGAAGACATATAAACAGTATATATGATATAAGAAAAAATTTTAAGCGAAAAGTGGCGCAAATCCGTGAAAAGGATTAAAATCACACCATGAGTTCAAGAAACATTTTTTTCGCCGTTTTTGCGTCTGTTTTCGTTCTGGTTGCCGGCATATTCTTTTTTATGGCAGCGGGTTCTGTTTACTCGCCCGAGAAAGACACGAAAGAGCAGGAAGATATAGTGAAGAACAACTCTTTTGACGAGGTTTCTGAAATTGTCTCTACATTGTCTCTTGAGGAAAAAATCGGCCAGATGTTTTTCTTGGGAATATGGAGTAAAGATGGAAATGACAAATTGGTTCAACTTGTGGACGAAGGCAGAGTGGGAGGGGTTCTCATCATGGGGCCAAATGTCGGAACATACGATGAGACCAAGGAACTCATTTCTCGCATACACGACGCGGGAAAAAAACTTTCAGGTTTGCCCGTTTTTGTGGCTGTTGACCAGGAAGGGGGAATAGTTTCCCGTTTGCGTTTTGAAGGTTTTGAACTTACGGCCCAGTCGGATATAAAGTCGGAAACTCAAGCGAAGGAAGTGGCGATGGAGAGGGCTCGGGATTTAACAGGGCTTGGAATAAACTTGAATTTTTCTCCCGTTGTTGAACATATTTCTGATGCCGATTCTTTTCTTTATAAAAGAACTTTTCGGGCGAGCAAGGAAGAGACCGGCCGGTTTTCAAGCGCGATGGTGGAGGGCTACCAAAAAGAGGGAATAGTGGCGGTTCCGAAGCATTTTCCGGGCCACAAAGACGACTCTGTTGACTCTCATAAACTTTTACCTGTCGCGCAAATACGGCAAGAGGACTTTTTGGACTATCTGGAACCGTTTTTGAGGGTGCTTGAAGAAAATGACGTTAGCATGATGATGACGGCGCATGTATTGTTTCCTCTCGTTGACGGCGAATTTCCGGCTACTTTGTCTGAAAAAATAATAAATGAGATTTTAAGAAATGAAATCGGATATGACGGCGTTGTTATAACCGACGATATGGAGATGAAAGCCATTCAAGACGGTTTCGGCCTTGAAAATTCCGCCTTGTCGGCCATAAAAGCCGGTAACGACATTCTTCTTTATGTCAGCGTGCCGGAAAGACAGGAGAGGGTCTTCAACGCCGTTCTTGAAGCGGTAAAAAGCGGAGATATTTCGGAATCGCGCATAGATGAGAGTGTCAAAAGAATTGTTAAGTTAAAACTGGAGCTGTTAAAAGAAAAAGAGACGGGACAACGAGGCGTAATCTGAAAAATACGTTTTCTCTTCTTTTGCCCGAAGGACAATAAATAGGAACGTGTAATGATTGTCAATTGTAAATTCGCTCTCGCAAATGTACAATAAAACCATGACAAATCCGTTTAAAAGAGGAGTAAAAAGTGTACTGGGATTGGTCATTATAGCGATGGTTGTTGTGGTGGCGGTCGGCTTTTGGGTTCGCACCAACAAATTTACGGTTACGGAATCAAAGACCCAAGCGTCTTTGGGTTATGGCGGTTTAGGGAACGACGAGGAATGGCAGACCCATGAAAACGCAAGCCGAGATATCGCCATTTCGTATCGCTATTTTCCAAAAGGTTACACGCTTTCCGAAAAACCGGCGGAAAAAGGGTTTGAGTATTCCTACTTGCTTTCTTTGCGTGAAAATTCTCCATCGCCCGCTTTGCTCGGGGAACGCATAGAATTAAATGTCGCTTTGAACAAAGAAAATCTTTCCTTGCTTCGCTGGGTTAAAACCACCGACTTTAAAGCCAAGGGAGACAAATACGTAAAGACCAAGATAAACGGCGATGACGCCATACTTTTTGAGTCAGAAACGGAAGAATATCTTTCAAAACATATCGCCGTCTTGGCTTCCGGCGTCATATATTTCTGGAGCGGTTTTTACAAAGACACTGCGATGATAGCCGAAGACGTGGAGAACTTTGCTCACAAAGTCAAATTTCAGTCCAAGTAGTCCATGCGATTATAGCGCCGGTCGGCGATACGCGTAGCGTTACATTGGGGCGAGGGCGGGGATAAGTACTCGTAGCGCCTCTTCGCTTTAAAACAGAGCGGTTTAATGTCACCTAAATTTGCATAACATGCATTCTTTTGCCATCGCTTTTACAATCGCGCTTCTGTTTATTCTGGTACCGATCGTGGGTGAAGACACGGGTCTTTTTGACGAGTACATGCGGTTCCTTGAAATAATCGTTTGGCCGTTATCTTTTATTCTTGTGGGATTTTTCCTGCGAAAAATATCGGCGTATTTTCTTTTGTCCGTCAAATGGCCGAAGTTTTTTGAAGAAAACGGCAGATTTAAAAATGTGCGCGAGGTGATAGAAGAGGAAACGGATAAAAAATTCCGAGAAGAAAAGGCCAAAGAAACATCAACCCTCCGGATGGAAGAGTTTAAAGAAAGCGTTGGACGGTTGAAGGAGAGGACCAAAAATAAAGACACAGTTTTGCAACTGGCGCAGGAAATTATCGCTGAAAACGAAGTCCTGCTCGGCAAAGTCGGAAAAGAAAAAGAACAGAAAAAGAAGAAAAATGGAAACCAAAACGAAGACGGAAACTCTTTTTAACGACGGATTTAAAGTCGGTTCACTTTTTTTTCACAACAGTGTTCCATACTCGTACTATTAAAAGTTTAAACGCGATAGGGACTCGGCTTAACTTCTTTAAGCCGTCCTCGCTTATTCTTATGGACACAAATCAAATTTATTCAATAGAGACGGAGTTAAATTTAATGGAAGACGAAATAATGCGACTGCAGATAATGGAAGACGTCGTAGGCGAAGGCGCCGAGGAAATGTACGAGCTTAGGGTGAACGAACTGGAGGACAAAATGGAAAATCTGCGGGAAACTTTCAACCTGCTTCGGGCCGCGGACGAAGAAACGTGGAATGACGTAAAAGATATTTTTTACAATGGTTTGGACGAGGTCAAGCTCACGATACTGGGACTTAAGAAGCAGACGGAAAGAATCTCCACGGCAGTGGCTTACGACGCTTTTTAAGGGTTCAATCGGACGGCTTTGCAAAAATCCCGGGTTTTCCCCGGGCTTTTGTGCTATAATTCTCTAAACTATTATCTATCTTAAAAAATCTTGAATTACGAAATACGGCAGGCGTCCCCCCCCACGAGGAAAGTCACAAAAAAGTGACTGAGACCGGGCAAGCGCCCTTGGAGCGGTCACTTTTTTGGGAGCTTTCCGAGTGGGGGGTAAAGCATGTGTTTCGTAATTTAAAGTAAAAAAATGACCAAAAACACACCGTTTGAAAATTATAAGGCCAGAATTGTGAAGACCGTCAAAATTTTGGGGTTGTCGGAAGAAAGAGCGTCTGCTTTTTTGGAGGCGGACGCCATTATAGAAAAAGACATAGAAGTCAACTTGTCTTCCGGCCGAAAAGTTTTCAAGGCCTACAGAGTTCAGTGGAACAACGCCAGAGGGCCGTATAAGGGGGGAATACGTTTTCACCCTGATGCCGATTTGGACGAAGTCAAGACATTGGCGGCCGCCATGGCTTTAAAGACGGCGGTGGTTTCTATTCCCCTTGGCGGATCCAAAGGAGGAGTGGTTTTTAATCCAAAAGAATATGACTCTTCGGACATTCAAAAAATTTCCAGAGCATTTATAAAAGCAATGGTTGAAAATGTCGGTACTCACAAAGATATTCCGGCGCCCGATGTTTATACCTCTTCAGAAATAATGGGATACATGCTGGATGAATACGAAAAGATAAAAGGCAGAAGCGAACCGGGTATGATAACCGGAAAACCGCTGTCTTTGGGAGGTTCTTTGGGCAGAGATACGGCAACCGCCCAAGGAGGAGTTTACGTCTTGGAAGAATCGGTAAAGAAATGGGAACTTTCCCCAAAAAATCTGAAAGTGGCCATTCAAGGTTTTGGCAACGCCGGAATGCACGTGGCGGTAATTCTGCATAAACTCGGCTATACGATAACGGGACTTTCTGACAGCAAAGGAGCGCTCCTTAGTCCTTTGGGTTTGGACCCTCTCGCCGTCAAGAAAGTCAAAGAAGAGGGAAAGCCGATTGACGCTCTTTATTGCGAAGGAAGCGTGTGCGATAGTGAAAGATTAAACAAAGACCAAGTCAAAGTCGGAACCAACGAAGACCTTTTGGAAAGTCCTTGCGATATTTTGATACCGGCCGCTTTAGATAACGTCATAAACGCCGAAAATGCCGAACGGGTCAAAGCCAAAATTATTTTAGAGCTCGCCAACGGCCCCATAACACCGGAAGCGGATGAAATTCTCCATAAAAAAGGCGTTAATATAGTGCCGGATATTCTTGCCAATGCCGGCGGTGTGACAGTATCGTATTTTGAATGGCTTCAAAACATGAGCCGGTTTTATTGGACAGAGGAAGAGGTTAAAGCTCGCCTGAAGCCCTTAATGACAAAGGCCTTTGACGACGTGTTTAAATATTCGCGGGATAAAAGCATCACCATGAGAGACGCCTCCTATTGTCTGGCTGTTTTGAGGATTGACGAGGCCATGCGAGCCAGGGGAAAATAATACGACATTTAACTGCAACTTACGATGAAAATTGAAGGCAAGGTTTTGCGTGGCAAGGGAGAGGGGAGAATGATTGGTTTTCCGACTGCCAATGTGAAAATTGACGGCCAAGTTAAGCCGGGTATTTACGCCGGCAAAGCGGAAGTCGGAGGCGCCAAATACGACGCTGCCCTTTACATTGGCCCGGAAAAAGATATGCTGGAGGCACACATTTTGGGTTTTTCCGGTGACTTATATGGAAAAGAAATACAGGTTTTTGTAGGTCAAAAGATAAGAGAAGTCGCGCCATACGAAAACGAAGAACAGATGCGGGAGCTTATAAATAAGGATGTGAAGAAGGTAAAAGAAGTCGGAAATTGACGATAAAATCCCATGTTTACCGGAATAATTAAAAAAATCAGCCAAATAGAAAAAGTTGAAAAAAAGGGGGTTAACGTCGGTGTATCCATAAAAAAACCCGACGGGTTTGAGTTTCCTCTTGGTTCCAGCGTGGCAATAAACGGCGTCTGTTCCACTGTTGTGGAAAACAAAAACAGCCATTTCTCTGTTTTGTATATGCCGGAGACATTAAAAAAGACGACCGTTTCTTTCTGGAAAGAAAAAGATGTTGTAAATTTGGAACAAAGTTTATCGGCAAACGAGCTTTTAGACGGTCATATTGTAACAGGACACGTGGACACCAAGGGCGAGATATCAAGCAGGCAAGACGGAAAGAAGGGCTGTATCTTAAAAATTTTGTTTCCGCCTGAATTTTCTAAATTCATAGCGCCCAAGGGCTCGGTTGCCGTTGACGGTGTAAGTTTGACGGTAGTTGATTCCACTAAAGAAACCTTTACGGTGGCGCTTGTTCCTTATACTCTTCTACACACGAATCTTGGAAAGAAAAGAGAGAAAGACAAGGTTAACATAGAAACGGATATTTTAGCCAAATATTTGGCGCGATTAATAGGAATAAGCCAATGATAAGGAAAAAAGTCAAAGAACAAAAAATTTCCGGTGACTGGGGCAGTGTCAGGGTCGGTGTCATTGTCGCTACCTTTAACTCTGATATTACGGACAATCTGCTTAAGGGGGCGATTCAAGAACTGGAAGATGCCGGAGTGATGAACGAAAATATCAAGGTTTTGCGCGTGCCCGGTTCGCTTGAAATTCCCCTTGCCTGTAAATTTTTGGCAAAGGCAAAGTACGATTGTTTGGTAGCTCTCGGCTGTGTCATAAAGGGCGAAACAGACCATTATTATTACGTCTCGGGTGAATCGTATCGCAAAGTTATGGATATATCCATTGAATATTCCACTGCCATAGGGTTTGGAATTATAACCGCGGACAATTTAAAGCAAGCCAAGGCGCGGTCTTCAGACAAGTACAATATCGGCAGACACGCGGCTAAGGCCTCTCTTGAAATGGCAAGAATAAAAGAAGAGGGAAAGTATTGAAGAGGCGAATAATTAACGGTAGAATAAAGGGACTGTTGCCGAATAGGCTTTTGAGGTGATTTTTTCAAAATTCGTGCGAGGCGAAGTTTCAAATTTATGGCTTAATGCTGGAAGTATTGGCCAAAAATTTGAAACAAGCCGTAGCCGAATTTTGGAGAAATCAGCCAAAATGGATATTCGGCAACAGTCCCGTAAAGGTATGAATACCAAAAAAGTGGCGATATTTGACGTTGACGGCACCATTTTTCGTTCCTCTCTGCTTATTGAAACAGTTGAGACACTTATAGAAGAAGGTGTTTTTCCTCCTGAATCTCGGGCTGTGTACGAGAAAGAAAAAATCCGTTGGCTTGAACGAAAAGGCGATTACGAATCATACATAATGGCCGTGGTGGAGGCCTTTTTGAAGCACATAAAGGGCATTCACTATGCTGATTTTAAACGCGCCATAAATTTAATGATACTTAAGCACAAAGACCGCACTTACAAATATACAAAGAATCTTATCGCGAAGCTAAAACGGCAAAGATATTATCTTCTGGCGATTTCACAATCGCCCAAGGCCGTTTTAGACCCGTTTTGCAAGCGTTTGGGTTTTGACAAAGTCTACGGACGTATTTACGAGATAGGCCCAACAGACAGATTTACAGGCAAAATCACCGATGAACACTTGATAGGCAATAAAGCCAATATAGTAAAAAGAGTGGTTGAAAAAGAGGGCCTGACTCTTTCCAATTCGGTCGGTGTCGGCGATACGGAAGGAGATATTTCATTTTTGGAAATGGTCGCAAGACCAATTTGTTTCAATCCGAACCATATTCTTTACAAGCACGCTAAAAGAAACGGTTGGAAGGTGGTAGTGGAAAGAAAAGATGTCGTATATGAGATATAAACTCTCGCGTTACCCCACTAGGGAAAGCTCCCAAAAAAGTGACCGCTCCAAGGGCGCTTGCCTGGGGCTCCCGTCACTTTTTTGTGACTTTCCTCGTGGGGGGGCGCCTGCCGTATTTCGTATAAATCTGAGTAAAGTTATTCACTTGCGACTTTGACAAGTATACCCCCTGGGGGTATACTTGTTTTATATGAAATACATGGACGATAAAAGCAAGGCGAAAGTCATCCGCCGACTCAAGCTTCTTGAGGGGCAAGTACGCGGGCTCCAAAAAATGGTAGAAAACGATATCTACTGTATCAATGTCATTACCCAGACATCAGCAATAAAACAGGGCTTGTCTAACGTAGAAGACCTACTCCTTGAAAATCACCTTGGTCATTGTGTTTTTCGTCAAGTGCAATCCGGTCAAACAAAAAAGGCAAAAGAAGAAATTATCAAGGTGTACAAACTCAAGAGAAAATAGTTCGACAAGCTGGTTCGATAAACTCACCATGAATCACTATAAATAATATGAACACCGAAACTTACAAAGTAAAGGGAATGCACTGCGCCTCATGCGCTTCCATTATTGAGCGAACCGTTAAAAAAATAGACGGTGTGGAAAGTATCGTGGTTAATAACGGCACTGAAAACGCAAAAATTTCTTTTGACGCAAATAAAACAAATCCTGAAGATTTTAACAAAAAACTGGAGCCACTCGGATATTCGCTTGTGGCCTCGCGAGTTAATGATATGAAGAATATGTCTGCAAGCGAAATGGGTATGAGTGAAAACGAACACGCGGCTCATCTTGGGATTAATCAATCTAAACAAGAAAAACTTGCCGAGATCAAGGACATGAAAATAAAAGTATTGTCGGCCATTCCTATCGCCATCTTTAGCGCTTTTGTGATGGGCTGGGAAATTTTGGCTCAATACGGTGTCGTTTCAGGAATGAGTTTTACAGTTGAAGAGTTTTTTCATCATATTTTGCCATTGATGGCCACCTACATTCTTTTTGTGGTCGGCAAACCGTACCTGCTCGGCTTTTAC